>DAOTYF010000075.1:0-13580 GCA_034434995.1 Anaerolineae bacterium | reverse complement strand
CGGGCGAAGGCCTCCAGCCCCGGATAGACCCGCTCGACGAACAGCGGCAGCGTCGAGAACTGGGAGATCCACACGTATTCCTGATCCGCTCGATCCGGACCTCCGATCAGACCCGGACGGCCCCCCTCACCGGGGGCTTGCTCCTCACCGGGGGCCTGTTCTGCGCCAGGTGTCTCCCCCACCGGTGCGGGCTGGCAACCCGCGGTGACTAGAACAACGACAAGTGGAATCAGCAAGGCAAACTTGCCTATTCTGTGAAGAGCGATTCCCATGTGATCACCTCCTGGTTATGGCTGCGCTCTTTCGTTCTCCCACCGGGGCAGTATCGGGAAGAGACTGCCCCGCCTTTACTTGCTCCTCTGGCCCAACTGGTCGACGCCGATGGCGACGAGCAGCACAACACCGATCACAATGCTCTGCCAGAATACGGGCACGCGGGCGATGATCAGGCCGTTCTGGACAAGGGCCATGAAAAGAACCCCCAGGAAGGCGCCCGGGATCGTGCCTGCGCCCCCAAACAGGCTGGCTCCGCCGAGGATGGCTGCGGTGATGGTTCGCAGCTCCGTTCCGACCCCGGCCAGCACAACAGCATTGCTCAATCGGGAAGCGAGCAGTGTGCCCGCCAGGCCAGCCAGGGTGCCCATGATGGCGAAGCCCACGAACGTCACCTGGTCACCTTTGATGCCCGACAGGTCGGCTGCCCGGCGGTTGCTGCCGATATAGTAGAACTGGCGGAAGAAGCGCGTGCGGGTCATGCCGAACCAGGCGAGGAGCACCACGACCAGCATGACCCAGAAGGGTGATTGCAACCCCAGGAAAACCGTCTGTCCGAAGGGCTTGAAGCCCTCAGGGAGGTTGGCGACACCGGCGGAGGCGATCAACTGGGTCACCCCGCGCAGGATGCCCTGCATCGCTAGAGTGGTGATCAGGGCATTGATACGCAGCCGGGTGATGATGAAACCATTGATCGCCCCGATGGCCGTGCCAGACAGGATTCCTGCCACGAACGCGACTAGGGGGGGAAGGCCAATCTCCTTCACCAGCGTTCCCGCCACGATCCCGGCAAACGCCAGAGTGGAGCCAATTGACAGATCAAAGACCCCGCCCACGAGGAGGATCATCATCCCCACGGTGAGAATCCCGCTCTGGGCAGCATCGAGGAGGACGGCTGCAAAGTTGGCCGGATGAGGGAAAGACTCGGGGTAGCTGATCGTCATCCACCCCGAAAGGATGGCGATCAGGACAATGAGCATCAACGGGCGGTCGCGCGCAATGCGTGCGGCCAGCTTTTGGGGACTCCACTCACGCGCGCGCTTTTTCTCTGGTTTTGCCAGGGTATCTTCGAGTGTTGAAGTCATGGTCAGGCCATTCCTCATTTCTTGACGCGACTACGCAACGCCGCCTGGCGTGGCGAGCTGCAGGATGGATACCTCGTCTGCTTCGAGCGGATCCAGTTCCCCGACGGTGCGGCCCTCGGACATCACTACGATGCGGTGCGCCAGGGCCAGGACTTCAGGCAGATCAGAGGACACCACTAGGAGGGCCACTCCCTTCTTTGCCAGGTTGCGGAGGATGTCGTACACGTCTGCTTTGGCTCCCACGTCTACGCCGCGGGTGGGTTCATCCACGATCAGGAGCTTGGGTTGCCGGGCGAGCCAGCGGGCCAGCAGCACCTTCTGCTGGTTGCCACCGCTGAGATACAGCACTTCGCGTCCCAGATCGGGGGTCACAATGCGCAGGGATTCCACAGACTGCGCCGCGAGTTGCTCAATTTGGCGCTCCGCGATCAACCCCCGTCTGGAAACGAGATCCATGTTAGCGGCAGCGATGTTGGCCGCCACGCTCATCCCTAGGAATAATCCTCCCTCACGCCGATCCTCCGGCACCATCCCGATCCCGGCCCGCATGGCGTCAAGGGGGTGGCGGGGCGTGAGCTCAACGCCATCGATGCGGATGTGACCCGATACTCGCTGGCGGAGGCCGAAGATGGCCTGGCATAGTTCGGTGCGGCCCGCCCCTACCAGGCCGGCCAGACAGACGATCTCGCCGGCCCGCACCTTTAGCGAAGCATGAGTCACGGGCGGGACGACCAGGTCTTCCACTTCGAGCACCACCGGGGCCTCTGTTGACACGCGCGTCGGATCGGGCGCAAACGACAGCTCGCGGCCCACTTCCAGATGGATCAGTTCGTCGGCTGTTGTCTCTGCGATCCGGCGAACACCGGTGACCTTGCCGTCCTTGAGCACGGTCACTCGATCCGCCACCTCAAAAACCTCCGCCAGTCGATGGGTGACGTAGACCACTGCCACGTCACGCTGGGCAAGCTGGCGAAGGATTTTGAACAGGTGGCGAGCTTCGCTGATAGTGAGGGAGGAGGTCGGCTCGTCGAGGATCAACAGCCGGACCTGCTGGGAGAGGGCCTTGGCAATATCAACCAACTGGCGCTGGCCGGGGGAGAGATCAATCACCGGGGTGGATGGCTCCAGATCGACCTCGAGATCGCGGAGCAATTCCCGGGTGTGGCGTCTCATCTGCTCAAAATCCACCAGACCTAAGCGGGTGACCGGCTGGCGGCCCGCGAAAATGTTCTCAGCGATGCTGAGTGGGGGGAACAGGCTCCCTTCCTGGAAGACCATGGCGATTCCCGCCCGGTGAGCCGCTTTCTCATCCTCAGGCGCATAGGGCCTGCCATCCAACATCATGTGACCGCTATCGGGGCGATAGACACCGGCGATAATATGCATCAGCGTAGACTTGCCAGCGCCGTTCTCACCGACCATCGCATGGATTTCCCCAGGCAGCACCTCAAAGGTCACATCGTCGACCGCGGTGACGCCAGGAAAGGTCTTGACGATATTGTGCGCGGACAGGCGGGGGGCCGCCGGATAGGATTCGGCCAGACCCTCAAAATCTGGGTGGAACTCCTGCAACTTACATCGCCTCCACTAGTTCCTAAATGGGGCCGGGACGCCCCAGGCGGCATCCTGTCGGTGCGGCGAGGGGGAAAGTTCACAAAGCAAGAACGTTCACAACTCGTGAACAGCATATCATGGTTTCTCAGCCCCGTCAAGATTGACAAGCTCGATCCATTCATGCTATGATGACTATGTTCACCCGCTATGAACATTCATGCGGCGTGAACTACCGCCGGGGTTTTGCAGGAGAGGTTCTGCACGGCTGCCTGCATGGCCGATGCGACCATAGAGTAGAATATGCTCGTCTCCCTGAGGAGTCTGAGACCAGGGAGGAAGTGAACCACACCGGGCGGAGTCTCCAATGACCGATAGGGATAGTGAGGAACTGGTCTCCCGCCTTGCCAAGTACCTGCTGCGGGTGGAGGTGGGGGAGCGCCTGCCGACTGTCCGGCAGATGGCAAGGCTGAACCACCGGAGCGTCGGCGCGATCTCCAATGCCCTGTCCATCCTTGAAGAAACGGGCACGGTTCAGATCGACCGGCGGGGCCACCTGGGTTCCTACGTGGTCAGCCGCTCTATCGGCGGGCTATGGGCCATCGCGCGGCGGGAGCCTATCGTCATCTCGTTCCCGCTGATCGCGCATCCCCGGCTGGAAGGCCTGGCAACGGCTCTCAAAAAGCAGATCAGCGCAGCAGAGATCGATGTCTACCTGATCTTCATTCGTGGGTCGCGGATCCGGCTCAAAGCGCTGCGGGAAAATCGCTGCCACATTGCGGTCATGTCCGTCTACGCCGCGGAGGAGCTATGCAGAGACACCGAGCAGATCATCCTGCGGCTCCCGGCCCAGACCTTCGTGGCGAGGCACGAGGTCTTCTACCGGCCTGATACGCCAGAAACAGGCCCGCTACGTGTCGCCATCGACCGAGATTCCTTCGACGTAGAAGGCATCACTGAGCTGGAGTTCAAGGATCGGGATGTCGAACTCCAACCGGTCACTTACATGCAACTTCCCCGCCTGCTGCAGAGCCACTATGTGGATGCGGGCATCTGGTCCATCGACGACATGCAGGCTCACCTGGACGACCGGATTCTGCACCGGCCCCTTTCGGAGAGAGTCAGGAGCCTCGTCGGGGAGGGGGATACCGCCGCCGCGCTGGTTGCCCGCGCTGAAGACGATAGCTTGCGGTCGGTTGCCAGAGCGATTCTGGATAGCGACACAATCCTGGAGATTCAGCGCCGGGTGATGAGCGGGGAAATGGTGCCGGAATATTGAGGGCTTGCTCCACCCGTTCTGGTTGGGCATCCCCGATCTTCCATAAGTAACCTTCAAAGTAACCTTCAAAAGGGAAAGCATCCATGAGCGGACACGAGTACGAGATAGGGCTACCCAAGAGTGAGATCGACACCCCTGCCCTGCTCATTGACCTCGAAGTCATGGAGCGCAACCTCGACCGAATGGCGGCCTACTTCCGCACTGTCACGGCCAATCTGCGCCCTCACGTGAAGCTGCACCGCGCCACGCCTGTGTTAGCTCATATGCAGCTTCAGGCTGGTGGCGTCGGCGTGACGTGCGCCAAACTATCCGAGGCGGAAACCCTGGCCGCAGCCGGGATCCGGGATATTCTGATCGCCAACCAGATCGTCGGCCCCAGGAAGATCCAGCGGCTGGTCAACCTGGCAAAGCACGCCGAGGTGATAGTGGCGGTGGATAGCTACGAGAATGTGGCCGAGCTATCCCGCGCCGCGCAGGCCAAGGGCGTCCAGATCAGGGTGCTGGTGGAGGTCAACATCGGCCACAACCGGTGTGGGGTTGCCCCGTTTGAGCCGGCCCTGGCGTTGTCGCGCGCCGTCGCCGAGGCGCCGGGCCTGATCTACAAGGGTCTGATGGGATACGACGGGCACTGCACCCTGAAGATCGCCGAAGCGGATCGAGAGGGCTGCTCGCGGGCCGCCAACCAGCTTCTTGTCCAGACCCGTGACTACATCGAGGCGGCGGGCCTCACCGTGGACATCGTGAGCGGCGGGGGAACCTTCACCTACCGCTTCGCCGCCGAGACCCAGGGCATCACCGAGGTGCAGGCAGGGACCTACCTGTTCAACGATACCGCCTTCAGAGAACACGGGGTGCGGGATTTCGACTGTGCTCTGACCGTCCTGGCGACGGTGATCAGCCGCCCTTCCTGGGCCGAGAAACATGACCTGGCTGTGATCGATCTCGGCAGGAAGGGCATGGATACGTCGCTTGGATTGCCTGAGGTGAAGTCCCCGCCGGGTGCGACCGTCTTCTCCATGTCGCAGGAGCATGGCCGGGTGCGGCTCGAGGGCGCGGCATGGGACCTCCGGGTGGGCGATAAGATGGAGCTGTGGGTACGCAACGCCAACGATACTATCAATCTCTACGACAAGTTCTATGCGATCCGCGACGGCATCGTGGAGGCGGTGTGGGAGATTCCAGCCAGCGGAAATCGAACCTAGTGGGGCAGGAGCTGGTCGCACTTGCTTGGGGAGGGGTACTTGCTCAGCACCGAATTGCGCTACACGCTGGATGGGATCGACCTCCAGAGCATGATAGTCGCCACTTACTTCTTGGAGCTGGATGGCGGGGCAGATATCATCGCCCGGATCAGGCAGGTATCCAGCCTGATCTATCCGGGGGCGTGGACGGAGACCTCAGGCGAGGCGCAACACGGCTGGGAGAAGCACGCCGCGCGCATCCTGGGAATCTACGAGACGCCACCCTACGAGATACAGCTTCAATCCGGCGTACCGAACCGGCGGTTCATCTTCCAGATCGCCGTCCCGCTGGTCGACCTCGGTGAGAGTCTGGCCTCGCTCCTCACCTTCGTGGGGGGCGAAATCCTGGCGTACGGCAATCTGAAGCTGCTCGATCTCTACTTGCCTGAGAGCTACACCCGGCGCTTTCACGGCCCCCAGTTCGGCGTCGAGGGCTTGCGCCAGCTCCTCAACGCGCCGGAGCGCCCGCTCGTGCTGGCGATCCTCAAGCCCAGCCAGGGATACAGCCCACAAGAGGGGGCCTCGATCTTCTTTGAAGCCGCGCGGGGTGGGGTGGACATTATCAAGGATGAAGAACTGCTGTTCGACCCGGCCTATTGCCGCCGCGCGGAGCGTGTCCGGCTGTACATGGCTGCCGAGAAGCGCGCCTTTGAGGAAACAGGTGAGCACACGCTGTACGCCGTCAACATCACCGACCCGGCCGATCGCCTGATCCCGAACGCGCTGGAGGCCATCGAGCTGGGCGCTAACGCGCTGATGGTGAACTATATGCAGGTCGGTCTGGACATGGCGCGAACGCTGTGCGAGGACTCGCGGGTCAGCGTGCCTGTTCTGGGGCACAATTCGGGCGCCACCTCGGTTTTTGCCAGCACGCACACGGGCATGAGCGCCCCTCTGGCGAATGGGAAAATCCCCCGGCTGTGCGGGATGGATATGGGGATTGTGCTCTCCGGGCGGGGGGGGTTTCCGGCGCTGCCGGAGCGAGTCTTGCTGCTGGTTCGGGAACTGCTGACTCCCTTGCACGCGATCCGCCCTACCCTGCCGGTGATCGCCAACGGGATCACCCCTGGGCTGGCGCACGCAGTCGTGCGGGCATATGGCCGAGACGTGGCGCTTGGGGCAGGCAGCGCGATCTTCGGGCATCCCCAGGGGCCCGCGGCAGGCGCGCGCGCATTCCGGCAGGCTATTCAGGCTGTGGTGGATGGGCGCGACGTGCAGGCGGCTGCGGAAGAACATCGCGAGCTGGGGGAAGCACTCCGGCTCTGGGGAAGCGGCGAATGAAGATATCGACCGCTACGTCGGTGTTTGTGAATCACACCCTGGAGGATACCATTCGATACGCCGCCGAGGCGGGCTACGACGGGATCGATATCTGGGGTGGACGGCCACATATCTACCGGCGGGATTTCAGCCCGGAGGAGCTGAGGCGGCTCCGGGACCGGCTCTCTGAAGCGGGGTTGGCTGTGCCCTCTCTGATGCCTGCCTTCTACCGGTATCCGCACAGCCTCGTCAGCCCGTGTGAGGCGGTGCGGCAGGACAGCCTCCATTACATGTACGAGTGCATCGACAACGCGGTTGCCCTGGGAGCAGGGCTGGTCCTTATCGTGCCCACCCGCAGCCTCTTCGGGCAGTCCCATGAGGACGCCTGGAAGCGGCTGGTAGACAGTGTGTTTGCAATCGGTGACTATGCATCCCAGTACGACATCCGGCTTGCCGTCGAGCCAGCCAACCGCGAGGTCACCGATCTGGTGAACACCGCCGCCGATGCGCTGCGCGTCATCGAGGCGGTGGGGATCGACGGACTTGGCGTGGCACTCGATACGGGCCACATTCACCTCAGCGACGAGACACCACAAGAAGCAGTTGAGAAGGCGGGGAAACGGCTGCTACAGGTGCATGTCAACGACAACGACGGGAAACGCCAGCAAAATCTGATCCTCGGCGAGGGCACATTCGATTTTCCTGGCTTCCTCAGCGCGCTCCGCGCCAGCGGCTATGACGGCTTTCTGACAGCGGAGCTTGGCTGGACGTACACGCTCGACCCGTTCCCCGCCGTGCGGGAGATGGCCTGGATCATGCGAACTGCGTTGCAGGGATAGATCATGGTACTGACGCGCACCCTTCCCCTGCTGTCTGAGGGCAGCTTCTATACAACGATCATCACTGAGCAGGTGCGAGACATCGTCAAGGAGTCGGGAATCCGGGAGGGCGTGGCCTTTGTCTTCTATCAACACACGACCGGCAGCGTGATGATCGTGGAGCACGAAACCGGCATTCTCGTCGATCTGGAAGACCTGCTGGAGAAGATTCTGCCCGCCGCAGGCGATTACGCGCATCACCGACGGGGCTTTGACGCCAATGGCGCGGCTCACGTCCGCACCGCTCTGCTGGGCGTCTCCGTCCACGTCCCGGTGATCGAGGGCGACCTGGGCTTGGGAACCTTCCAGGAACTGCTGGTGCTGGATATGGACCCCGCGCGCCGGGAGCGCACCGTGATCGTTCAGGTCATGGGAGAGTAAGCCTTGCCACCCCCTAAATCACCGGTTTTGTGGCTAGATGGCGTGGTTGTGCCGCCTCTGTGGCGGTGCACCCGCGCGGTGCTGGAGGCACATGGCGTCAGGGCTGATCCGGGGCTGTGCTTCGCCTTGATCGACCTGGGCCGGGAGCTGGGGGCTGGCGCCATCAGCGGCGAAGAATACTGCCGCCGCGTCATCGCGCGAGCCGCCCTGCCGCTCTCCTCCGAGCAGCTTGCCGCGGCCATCGAGAGCCGGATCGAGCCTGCGCCTGGAATGGTCAACCTGCTGGACGAGATCAGCCCTACCTGGCGCTGCTATCTCCTAGCTGATTACCCCCCACGCTGGCTGCTTGCGGCCCTGTCGGCAGGCGGGTTAGCCCGGCATTTTCCCGAAGATCGGATCGTGATAACGGCGCACATCACCAGCGCCGACCAGCCCGCTGCCGCGCTCGAGATGCTGGCGGCTCTGCGGCTCTCGCCGGAGGAGAGCCTCCTGATCGACGGCGACCCCCTGCGCGCTATGGCCCTTTTCCGTGCCGGGTTGAGCGTCACCACGTTCGTCGATGCGCTGCGCCTGCGGCGTGAGTTTGTCCTGTGGTCGATGCTGCCGTCTGAGGGGCTGCGCCTGCGGCCCGCGCCGCAGGACCATTCCGCCTAGGGCACGGATACAGCCCGAAACAGACCTCTGGAATGAGAGATCGCCTGCTGAATACAGGGAACAAGCAATGACGGTGCCTGCTGAAGCGCAAGAGAAGGAAAGC
Organism: Anaerolineae bacterium; assembly: GCA_034434995.1. Classification (GTDB taxonomy): domain Bacteria; phylum Chloroflexota; class Anaerolineae; order Aggregatilineales; family UBA3940; genus DAOTYF01. The sequence continues at coordinate 4,875 of DAOTYF010000075.1, read as the reverse complement.
CGCCTTCGCACTGCCCTCGCGGAGTGGGGTTACGACTCGGCCATTATCACCCGGCGCAGCAACTTCGCCTGGCTGACGTGTGGTGGCGACGCCGTCTCCAGCCGGGTATCGCACACCAGCCCAGTCTACCTGGTGATCACCCCGGCCAAGAAGTACGCAGTGGGCTATGTCATGGACCTGCCCTGGACGATGGAAAGCGCACTCAGCGGGCTGGACTACGAAGGGATCGCGCTGCCCACATTTGGGAAGACGCCGGAGCAGATGGCGTTGGAGCTGGCCGGAGGCAGGGCCGCTGCCGACGATAGCTTTCTGGGCGTGGCCGACATCCACGCGCGGATCGTCCGGCTGCACGAGCCGTACACCCCGGAGGAAATGGGGCGCTACCGCCAGCTTGCCGCACAGTGCAGCGAGATTCAGATGCAACTGGCCCAGTGGGTGGAGCCAGGCATGACCGAGCGCCATGTGCTGGCGCGGATGTGGCAACTGTACCTCGAGCGCGGCATCGAGGGGCACTACATGTTCGTTGGCTCTGACGACCGGCTCAAGCGCTTCCGACACCCCGTTCCGAGCGACAAAGCCATCGAGAAGGTCGTGATGCTGGCCCCCGCCGTCGCCAAATGGGGGCTGCTGATCTCCACCTCGCGCACCATCTGCTTTGGCAGGCCCTCCGAGGAGCTGCGCCGCCGCTTCGACGCGATGTCTACGATCCAGGCCACCCTGCTAGCCCGAACCGAGTTCGGCACACCGCTGACCTCCCTGTTCGACCTGATCATGGAGATGTTCGGGCGGGTGGGGTATCCCGAAGAACGCACCAATCACTTCCACGGCGGGCCGGTGGGGTACTGGGCGGGCTACGCGCAGCGGATGCAGGATCCGGAGGAGGTTGTCAAACCCAACATGGCCTTCCTCTACTACCTGACCGTCGCGGGGGTGCACACCGAAGAGCTGATGCTGGTGGACGAGCAGGGCGCCGAGTTCGTCACTGTCGGTGCAGGCTGGCCCACGCTGGACATCGCCGTGGAGGGAAGAACCATCTCCGTCCCCGATATCCTGGTCAGGGCATAGGCCCGGCGCTGACGCGAGAAATCCACCGCCAGGAGCGGGCCTGCCGCCATCACCGGGTGGTTTTGAGCAGCATGGGAGTTAGGGGGCAAGGGGCTTGAAGCCCCCTAGTTGCCGTTCGGCTACCAGCAACGATGCCCCAGGAAGGAATTGAACCTTCAACCTACCGCTTAGGAGGCGGTTGCTCTGTCCGTTGAGCTACAGGGGCTGCACCCGTGTATTATAGCAGCCCGCCCCCAAGCCGCCAAAGCCTCCCGTTGGAGGGGAAGGCGGCAGAAGGGCAAGAAGGTTAGCAAGGAAAATGAGGGATCAGGAGTCCGGGGAAGCAGGCGGGGCAACCGGTTGGTGTAGATTAGCGTGGCGGCCCCGCGCGATGTTGATCATATCAGCCAGCATCCCGTAGGCAGTGGTGGCCGGGCCGGGGTTGTGTTCGATGATGGTCAAGCGCGGCAGCACATCGCTCTCGAAGTTCACAATGCTGGTCGTGCCGGTGATGGTCGCCAGCAGGTCCTCCCTGGGCAACCAGCGCGGCGCGACGCGGGCGACGATCCCGCCACCGGGGGCGCGGGAAGCCTCGCACACCAGCCGGATGCGCTGCCCTGCCACGGACGCCGCCTGCACATCCTGAAGCGATATGCCGCGAATGCCCTCCCGATCCACGTCGGCGGGGCGTAGGTCTGCGCCCATTAACACGTTGGCGAGGATGGCCGTCTTGATCGCGGCGTCCCAGCCATCCACGTCGAGGGTGGGGTCCGTTTCGGCGATGCCGATCTGCTGGGCGGCAGCCAGCGCGTCCTCGAAGCGGAGGTTCTCTGCTTCCATGCGGGTCAGGATGTAGTTGGTGGTGCTGTTGAGGATGCCGGTGATGCGTTCCAGGGAGGCGGCGGGCAGGCCCTCGCGGCCCACACCCAGCACAGGCGCGCCATCCATGACGGTCGATTCGAAGAAGAAGCCAACCCCCTTACGCGCAGCCAGGTCGCTCAGTTCGCGGTAGCCAAAGGCGACAGGTCCCTTGTTGGCCGTCACAACATGCACCCCGCGCTCCAGCAGGCCGAAGATGTAGGCTAGGGCAGGCAAGCCATCGTGAGGGTTGGTGGGGATGCTCTCGAAGACCAAATCGGCGGGGCAATCGGCGAGGAAGCGCTCGGTGCTGGGGATGGCGCGGTTGTTGGGTTGAAGGCCATCCAGGCTGAAGCCGTGCCTGGCCGCGTCGAGGGCGGTGCGGAGGTCAATGCCCATGCGGTCAATGACGTGGCCGTGACGGCCCGTGCTGATTCCGACCACCCGGAGGCTCAGGTCAAAATCGCGGCGCAGGGTGTCCGTTTTGGCCAGCAACAGTTCAGCCAGGGCGCGGCCTACATTGCCGAATCCAAGCAAGGCGACGTTAAGTTGCATGGCAGTCTCCCAGGGCAGGTGGCGCTGAGCGCAGTTGGTGACTCTTCTCCCCAGCGGTCTGTTCGCCGGGGGGAAAAGCGGATCACATCCGATCCACGTCAGTCGGAGGCGGTTCAGAGAGCTGATCCGCCTGAGTCGCCTGGGCGGTCTGGTCGCGCTGGATGATGTTGTTCAGCAGCTCCCCGGCGAAGCGCCCCAGCAACGCCAGGATGATCTGGTCGGTCTCATGGAACAGGCCGCCTCCCTCCTTATTAACCAGCTCGAGAACGCCCAGCACGCGCTGGTCGCCGAGGATGGGCACAGCCAGGATCGAGTTGGTCTGGAACTGGAAGCGGAGGTCAATCCCGGCGAAGAAGCGGTCGTCGGTGCGGGCGTTGTTGACGATGGTGGGCCGGCGGTGCTCAGCAACCCAACCCGCGATGCCCTTGCCAGGCGGGATACGCACCCCGGCCAGCCGCTGCTGAGGGACTTCCCCATGCGATAGGACAAACACCAGTTCCCCCGTCTCCTCATCCAGCACCAGCAGTGACCCTGCCTCGGCCTCCATCAACGTGATGGCGTTGGAGAGGATGCGGTTGAGCAGAGCCATGATCTCGGCGTCGTGGTCGGCGTCCATCTCATCCACGGCGGCCATCAGCGTATCGAGCGCGGTGATGTAGCGCCGCAGGGAGAGAACCTCCTCTTTGAGAGCCTTGTTCTCTTCCTGAAGGCGGGCGATCTCCCGCCGCATATAGCGCGCCTGTTCGCTCATGATCCACAACTCCTTTGCTGCTCGAATGAACGATATGGGCAGCCGAGCTGTTCTGCGATGACGATTGCAGTCTAGCATAAAGCGTAGGGCCGAACAAGCGCCGACGGTCGGGGGGGCAGGTTCATACTCATCCGCCCCGCAGGCGGGTCACTCTGCCTGCTCTGCCGTGCGGCGGATGGGCACACCGACGGGCCGGCGCTCCAGCCACTTCCCGCGTAGCCACGAGTAGGACGCCATCGCCGCCAGCAAAAATAGGAACATCCAGTGCCCCGATGACGCCCGTACCAGATAGGCCCGGTGCTGAGTGTACTCGGCGGGGGTCAGCTCGCGGAGAATCACGCCGAAGTTGTAGGTATGCAGCACGTAGCGCCCATCGACCTGGGCTGGGAAGCCGCCCTGGTTTAGCGCCAGCATGGTGAACAAGAAGTTGAAGACCGCATAGGCGAGAAAAGTTACGGCGATCAGCTTCATCCAATCCGGGGCGTGGCGGGGGATGAGCGTCCATTTCTCGCCGACGTTGACGATATCGAAGATGCGGCGCGTGCCGATGATCGCCAGCGGCAGCCACACCCCACACAGCGCGATGTTCAGCAGCCAGGCCGATTCCAGGATGGGGGAAGGGGGGAAGAACGTCGCAATGTGAGCGGCGGCGCTGAACAGGAACCCCAGCAGGGCAACGGCAAGGACAGCGATCACGGGCGGTCTCCGCTAGAGGGCAGCGGTAGGGGCGGCTGGGGATGCGAAGCACCCGCCGAGGCCCGCCCCTACAGGCATGCCCTGGGTGATGGTGATCTTGATCCTAGCCGGGATGGGCGGGGTTGTCCACCGCCAGCCGACAGGCCATTAGGCTAGCCCAAGCTGCCGCATGAACTCACCCATGTCATAGGTGGTGGTGGCGCGGGTGATCATCCCATCCGCCACCTCCGCATCCTGGGTAAACTCCATCTCAAGCCGCTGGCCGCTGCCCTGAATCATCGAACCATCCGGCGCGGGCATCTGGCCGGTGAAGGTTCCCTTGCCGATGAACCGGCTGACAACCCGGTTGCCGTTGACCTGGTGGCTCTTGACCTCGATCATGGCGTCGGGGAAGGCCGTGATCCACATATCCGCGTACATGATGTTGCCCTCCGGGCCATACGACTCCTGCCCGGTTGGCCCATCCACGAGGACGGCATCCGACGCGATGTATCTGGCCGAGTTCTGGCGGTAGGTGCGGTTGTTAAAGTCATCGAATGTCATCTGAACGACTTCTTGAGGGTCCATCCGGTTATTCTCCTTTGGCGAGCGATGGGCAAACGCGGACGAGGTTGATGGGGCAATGACGCTTAGCTTGGCGGTCACCTCCTCTCAAAGCCAAGCGGTGCGGTTCACAGAAGGTCTTTGCGGAAAGACTCTTCGTGAAACCGGCGGTTTGGCCGAAAGAGTTCTTGGCCAAACACTTAACCGGACTTGGGCGACCAGTATAGTCCCATTCTTGAGCAACACCAAATCAGCCCCCTCGATCAAGGGTGCACTTCAACTGGGGGGATCAGACGGCTGGTTGTTTCATGGCTGAGGCCTGACAGGGGGCGGAGTGCGCGGTCAGATGGAGGGGTGGGGGCTGGCCTCACCCCCGCTCCCGGTCTACGACCGACCCCTCCCCCTCTCCATTCGATGGAGAGGGGGAG
>DAOTYF010000074.1:0-7936 GCA_034434995.1 Anaerolineae bacterium | reverse complement strand
TTTCCACTTCCCAATAATCCACGCAACTTCAACACGCCGATTTATGGCATAGATAGCTACGACAAACTCTTCACCCCGCGCCAGCTCGTGGCGCTGACCACCTTCAGCGACCTGGTGGCCGAGGCGCGGGAGCAGGCCTACGCCGATGCAGTGGCCGCTGGCCTGCCGGATGACGGCGTGCCCCTGCGCGAGGGCGGCACGGGCGCGTGGGCCTACGCCGAGGCGGTGAGTGTGTATTTGGCGTTTGCGGTTAGTAGACTAGCGAATAGAAACTCATCCATATGTGTTTGGAACACGGGCGGTGAAAAGATAGAACAGGTCTTTGCCCGGCAAGCAATTCCAATGACATGGGATTATCCTGAGTCCAATCCTTTTAGTGAGTCTACAGGCAATTGGCTTGGGAACATGGATTGGATTGGTAAGTCGCTAGAATCGCTTCCATGTCATGCACCCCTAGGAGAAGCAGGACAGCAAGATGCAACACAGCTTGATGTAGCTGAAGCTGACACTGTAGTTTTGGCAACAGATCCTCCATACTACGACAACATTGGCTACTCAGACCTGTCTGACTTCTTTTACATTTGGTTACGCTACTCATTGAGGGTTGTCTTTCCAGATGTCTTTAGCACATTACTCACCCCAAAAACACCCGAATTGGTAGCTACTCCTTACCGGTTTAATGACGATGCTGAAGCAGCAAATAGCCACTTTGAGGCCGGCTTACTACAGGCTTTCGGTCGCATGTATCAGCTGATACACCCGGATTATCCATTAACGGTCTACTACGCTTTTAAGCAATCAGAGACAGAATTGGAAGACGATACAGGCACCTTGCTTGCTGCAAGTACAGGTTGGGAGACAATGCTGGCGAGTCTCATCGAAGCAGGATTTGCTGTGGATGGAACATGGCCCATGCGGACTGAGCGCCCAACTGGGGTGAAAGTTGCTGTCAACGCCCTTGCCTCCTCCATTGTCCTGGTGTGCCGTCCGCGCCCGGAGAACGCGCCGCGCACCACCCGCACTGAGTTCCTCCGCCTGCTGCGGGCGGAACTCCCCGCCGCCCTGCGCGAGATGACCACCGCCAACATCGCCCCGGTGGACCTGGCGCAGGCCAGCATCGGGCCGGGCATGGCGGTCTACAGCCGCTACAGCCAGGTGCTCGAACCCAACGGGCAGCGGCTGACGGTGCGCACGGCCTTGCAGATCATCAACCAGGTGCTGGACGAATACCTGGCCGAGCAGGAGGGCGACCTCGACGCCGAGTCGCGCTTCGCGGTGGCCTGGTTCGAGCAATACGGGTTCAGTACGGGTGAGTTCGGCGCGGCGGACGTGCTGGCTCGCGCCAAGAACACCAGCGTCGAGGGGCTGGCCAGGGCGGGCATCCTCGAAGCGAAGGCAGGCAAGGTGCGGCTGTACCGGTGGGATGAGCTGGATGCGGGCTGGGAACCCCTCACCCCCAGCCCCTCTCCCTCTGGCGATGCTGCGCATCGCCGGGGCGAGGGGAGGAGGGGGCGGGGGACGGTGTGGGAAGCTACCCACCATTTGATCGAGCGGCTCAACACGCATGGCGAATCCGGCGCGGCGATGCTGCTGGCAAAGATGCCTTCTGATCTAGCAGCTTCGGCGCGGCAGTTGGCTTATCGGCTGTACTCCATCTGCGAACGTAAGGGCTGGGCTGAGCACGCGCGGGACTACAACGCGCTGGTCATCTCGTGGGGGGCCAGTCAGGAGCAGGCGGTGGCATATCGGGATCAGTACAGACAGATGGGATTAGAAGGGATATAGCATGATGGCCGACATACGAACGCGCTGGACAGCCGAGAGCATTCTGGCATTCCTGCATGACCACGCCGCCGAACTGCGGGCGATGGGCGTGCAGAAGATCGGGCTGTTCGGCTCGTATGCACGCAGCGAAGATCAGCTCGGCAGCGATATGGATTTCTTGTTCGCGATGGATCATTTGACCTGGCAAAAATGGATGGATGTTTGGAACTTCCTTGAGGACAGCTTTGGTGTGGAAGTCGATCTGGTGCCAGAGAAGGACTTGCGGCCAGAGCTTCAGCCTTACGTGCTGCCCGAGGTGCGCTATGCCGAGGGTCTATGATCTGTATCTGCGAGACATTCTGAAGGCGATTGGCCGCATTGAACATCTGTTGGCGAACATAGGCAGAGAGGAGTTTTCAGCCGATAACCCTCAGGTAGATGGTGTCTTGTTCAACCTGATGATCATTGGCGAAGCGGTCAAAAACATCCCGGAGGAACTGCGCGGGCGGGCGCCGGATGTGCGCTAGCGCGACATTGGGCGCTTTCGGGATCGGGTAGTGCACCATTACTTCGCGCTTGGGATGGACATTGTGTGGGAAATTGTCACGGCACATTTGCCTGTGCTGAAGCGTGCTGTGGAGAAGCTACTGCAGGAAATCGAAGCAGAACATGACAACGGTCAACAGGCATAACGAGGAAGGGGCGCCTCGGCGCCTGAAAAGCGCTGGCCGAGTGGATGGAGGAGCATCTATAAAAGGGAGAAGGACTTGCGACACGGGGCTGTTCCCCTTCTCCCCCTGAGAGGGAGAAGGGGCAGGGGATGAGGGGCCTGTGCAGTACCAGCAGGGGAAGCTGTTTGAGTAGAATAGGGGTGCGTGATATAGAGGAGGTATCGTGATGCAGACCATCCAGAGCATTGACCTGATCGCCACCGATCCGAAGGTGCGCGGCGGGCGACCATGCATTATCGGCACCGGTATCCGCGTGACGGATATCGTCATGGCGCACATTTACCACGATCGTGCGCCGGGCGAGATCGCGGCAGATTATGAATTGGACATCTCAAAAGTCTATGCGGCGCTGGCTTACTACTATCAGCACAAAGAAGAGCTTGACGCCGACATCCGCGAACAGATTCGCACAGCGCGCGAGTTCAAGGAGAAAAACGTTGGCAGCCAGGGCCCTTCGCTTTTACCTGGACGAGAACCTGCCGGTTGAGATCGCCGCACAGTTGAAAGCGCGCGGTATAGATATGGTCACCGTGCGCGATCTGGGCCTGCTGGGCGGCTCGGATGTGAATCACCTCCAGCGCGCTGCTGAAATGGGCTGTGTGCTGTGCACCTTTGACAGCGATTTTCTGCGGCTGGCGGGTGAAGGCACGGCCCATGCGGGCATCGTTTTTGGTCAGCAGGACCGGCATTACATTGGCGACTGGGTCAAATTCCTAGTGCTGATGCATGCCGTTTATACGCCGGAAGACATGCAGAATCGGGTGGAGTATCTCTAATGGCACTCTCAAACCGTGACCGTGTTGAGCGTGTGATGGACGCGCTGCGCGAGGGGCTTGGACCGTTCGTGGTGCGCGAATACCGGATGATCTACAAGAAGGACTTTGCCCGCGAGATCGGCGCGGTGCTGACCACCGACCGCTATGAGCTTCCGCGCGAAGCCTTTGCCGACGAGCAATCCCTGATAGACGCCATTGACACGCAGGGCTGGCTGCACCTGATGTGGAAGCGCTGGAACGAGGTCTTTCAGGACAAGCTGGGGCACGTGGCGCGCTCGTATACGAGCGAGATGATCGAGGCGCGCAACAACTGGGCGCACCAGAAAGCCTTCACCAATGATGAAGCCTATCGCATTGCGGACACGGCGGCCCGCCTGCTGCGGGCGGTCAGCGCGGCGGATCAGGCAGCAGCGGTGGACGAGATCGGGCGCGATCTGCTGCGCCTGCGCTTTGATGAGGAGGCGCGGCGGGCCAGGAAGGACATCACCAGACTGCCAGAGGTGACCACCTCGCCCGGCCTCAAGCCCTGGCGCGAGGTCATCCACCCCCACCCCGACGTGGCCAGCGGGCGCTATCTGCAGGCCGAGTTCGCCGCCGACCTCTCGCAGGTGCTCTCCGGCAACGCCGAGCCGGAGTACCAGGATCCGGTCGAGTTCTTCCGCCGCACGTACCTCACCGAAGGGCTGCTGGCGCTGCTGGTGACGGGCGTGCGGCGGCTCACGGCGCAGGGCGGTGACCCGGTGGTCCAGCTCAAGACCTCGTTTGGCGGCGGCAAGACGCACTCGATGCTGGCGTTGTATCACCTGTGCGGCCCCAACTTCAACCTGGGCGACTTCCCCGGCGGCGAGCGGCTGGCCGAGGTGATCGGCAACGTGGACCTGCCCGAAGCCAACCGCGCGGTGCTGGTCGGCACGGCCCTCAACCCCACCAAACCGCGCGAGCATCCCGACGCCACCGCCCGCACGCTGTGGGGCGAGATGGCCTACCAGCTTGGTGGCGCCGAGGGGTACGCCAGGGTCGCCGAAGCGGATATGGCGGGGGTCAACCCCGGCTCGGACACGCTGCTCGATGTGCTGGAGTCGTACGGCCCCTGCCTGGTGATTGTGGATGAGCTGGTGGCTTACGCCCGCAACCTGTACGGCGCAGAACGGCTTCCTGCGGGCACGTTTGATGCGGTGATGAGCTTCGTCCAGTCGCTCACCGAGGCCGTGCGCCGCTCAACCGATTCGATGCTGCTGGTCTCGCTGCCGGAGTCAGACAAGCTCGGCAGGCACAGCATCGAAGTGGGCGGAGAGGCCGGGGAAGCCGTGCTGGAGACCTTCTCGCACGTGGTGGGGCGCATTGAGGCGGTGTGGAAGCCAGTCACCGCGACCGAGAGCTTCGAGATCGTCCGGCGGCGGCTGTTCACTTCGGAGGTTGATTACGCGGCGCGCGACGCAGTAGTCAGCGCCTTTGGCGACATGTACCGGGCCAGCTCAAGCGAGTTTCCTAGTGGCGTGGCGGAGCGGCAGTATCTTGACCGGATGGCGGCGGCCTACCCCATCCACCCGGAGCTGTTCGAGCGCCTGTACCAGGACTGGTCCACCCTGGATCGCTTCCAGCGCACGCGCGGCGTGCTGCGCCTGATGGCCGCCGTGATCCATGAGCTGTGGACGCGCAGCGACCAGTCGCTGCTGATCATGCCGGGCACTGTGCCACTCGACGCGACCCCGGTGCGCAACGAGCTGCTGCGCTATTTGCCAGATACCTGGTCAGCGGTGTTTGACCGCGACGTGGACGGGCCAGAGTCGCTGCCCTACCTGATCGATGGCAACGTCCCCATCCTGGGCAAGTACATGGCCGCTCGCCGGGTGGCGCGCACGATCTTCATTGGCAGCGCCCCCTCAGTCACCGGGCAAGCCATCCGGGGGCTGGAGGAGGTGCGTGTCCGGCTTGGCTGCGCCCAGCCCGGCGAGCAGCTTGCCGTCTTCGGCGATGCGCTGCGCCGCATGGGCAGCCAACTGACCTATCTGTACACCGATGGCAGCCGCTATTGGTACGACACGCGCCCGACGGTGAACCGACTGGCCCGGGACCGCGCTCAGCAATTCTCGGAGGAGGAGGTCAACCAGGAGATCGTTGCGCGGCTGCGCCAGGTCCCCAGAAATCGTGACTTTGCCGCATTCCATGTAGCGCCGCTGGATACATCGGATGTGGCTGACGAGCCGCGCGTCAGGATAGTCGTGCTCCATCCGGAGTCAACCCACAAACGGGGGAACGGTGGCACCTACGCCATGCAGGCTGCGCAGGCATTCCTTGCTGAGCGTGGCAACGCACAGCGGCTGTACAAGAATATGCTGGTGTTCATTGCGGCTGACGAGAACGATGCCGGGGCACTGAGAGAGGCTGTGCGGGAGTACATGGCGTGGAAGTCCATCCAGGATGAGGAGGAGCAACTTAACCTTGATGCACAGCAGCAGCGGCAAGTCAGAAAAAGCCTTGACGAAGCTGACAAGACGATAGGTGGTCGCCTGCACACGGCCTACAACTGGCTGCTGGTGCCCACACAGCCTGACCCGCTGGGGGAGATCGAGTTTCAGGCCAGCCGCATCAACGGCAATGACAACCTCTACGCTCGCGCCGCTCGCAAGCTGCGGCAAGATGGGCTGCTGATCGATGAGTGGTCGCCAGACAATCTGCGGATGGAGCTGGATCGCTATCCTCTATGGGATGAAAACGGCCAGGTTGGGCTGAAGCAGTTGTGGGAATACCTGGCCCGATACTGCTACCTGCCGCGCCTATTTGACCATGAAGTGTTGCTCAAGGCAGTTCGGGATGGGGTTAGCCGACTGGACGCACCCTTTGGATATGCGACCGGATTCAGCGAAAGGGGATATCACACGGGGCTGGTTTTTCGTAGCAGCGGCAGCATCTACTTTGACGAGCAGAGTATGCTGGTACATCCTGACTACGTGGTCGAGCCGCCGCTGCCTAAAGCGCCGGATGGGGTTGAGGAGAAGTTGCCCCCTACGGGTCAGGATGGCGATTTTCTGCCACAGCCACCTCCGACGAAACGGGTGACGCGATACTACGGTCGGGCGTATATTGACCCACAGCGGGTCAATAAGGATATGGGGTTAATCGTGGAGGAGGTTATAGAACGGCTGACTTCCTTGGTCGGGTGCGAGGTTGAGATCACGGTTGAGATCAACGCTCACTTATCTGAGGGCTTCGATGAGAGCACCATCCGCACAGTGAGCGAGAACAGCCGGACCTTGAAGTTTGAGGAGCATGGTTTTGATGCGCAGTGATCAGCCAAGAGCATTCTCAGGGGATCGCCAAGCGCTGAGCACACCTTAGCATATGTTCTGGGCGCGTTTTTGAGTACCGAATCCGCCCCGACGACGCACTGAGCTGAGCGCCCCCGATCTGATTTGCCATCCCTACTCCCACAGATACAATGGACATTACCACCGGGCGGTCTCCACCACGCCGCCGCTATTCGCCGCCAGGTGGCCCGTCCGTTACCCCCACAAGCTGAGGAGTGTCAAGATGGCCGACCCCTATTCCCCCAGCCACATCCTAGCCGCCCTGAATGCCGCCGAATCCGATCTGAGCGCCCTGCTCGGCGACGACTGGCCCGGGCTGGCCGACCGCTACCACCGGCTCAAGGCCGCGCTGGCCGACGAGCAAGGCCAATGGCTGGCCTCGGTTGAGGTGATGGAACTGTTTGCGCCCTACGAGGCTGCCCGCGAGCGGCTGAACCGCGCCATCCTGGAGCAGGACCTGCGCAGCAGCGTGGCGCTGGGCCTGGCCGAGATCGCCGAGCAGATCGGAGCAACACCCCCCACCGCCGCGCCGCCTGAGACGCTGATGCGCGGCATCAGCATACAAAGTCCCACCCAGGCCCGGAGCATCAAGCTGGGCAACCTCAGCTTTGACTTCGGCGAGATGAGCGAGCTGGCCGCCGGGGTGCTCATGACCGGCAGCGACGTGATCGGCGACCTGGGCGCGAGGGACTACGTGCTGGTCGCGGCGGGCGTGCTGCTGATCGCCCGCAGCCTGCCCAAGGCCATGACCGTCGAACTCTCCGAGCGGGAGGCGACGGTGTTCTACGGCTTCACCCAGGCCGCCGGAGCCGATAAGACCGCGACCGAGGCCGCCATCCTGGAGAGGGCCAACGCCGCGCGCCAGGAGATCGGCCTGGAGCCGCTGGACGCCGACGACCTGCGCAACGCGCTGCACAAGCTGGGGGAGATCAAGAGCGTGCAGCGCGTCGAGGGCAGCCCCGACCGCTGGCAGATCGTCGAGCAGTATCGCCTGAAGCGTTGAACCGGTTCGGTCCACAGAAGGGAGAAACCTCATGCCGCTCTTTGGCAAGAAAAAACAAAACCAGCCGCCCTCCCTGGAGCAGGTTGCACAGGCCGTGCTGGACTTCATCAACGCCGATACTTGGAACGAGGGCAAGCGCATCGTCGAGGAGCGGCGCGACCTGCTGCTCACCGACGCCGCCGATCGGGTCTTTGCCATGCTGCTGGAGCAGTACCGGGGCAGCCCGGACGCGGTGAAGGTGCTGGAGCGGCACCGCGACCTGCTGCGCCGCTGCCGGGTGGAGGGCATTGACGCCGCCTTTGCGCCGCTGCTGGCCCCGCGCGAGATGCCCGCTGTGCCGCCGGAACTCGTCCA
>DAOTYF010000073.1:0-3822 GCA_034434995.1 Anaerolineae bacterium | reverse complement strand
AGTTCATACTTAGTGAGTTACCAGAAGTGGTATCGGCGTAGTGTGCTGAATATGTGGGATCGTCCGTAGTGAGTTCCAAAAGTGGTATCGGCGTAGTGTGCTGAATATGTGGGATCGTCTGCAGCTAGAAATCCAAGACCAATGCCTATATGATATGACTGCCCACTTTATACGCTGTCTATGCCTTAGAACGTGGTTAACAGAGCCATCTGTGGCCCGGCGTAGGCTGTAGGGATTGCCGTAAATATGGATCATATGCTCAATCTGCGAATTGTTCACATCATTGAGGCTACTCTCAGCGGCACTGGACGGCATGTGCTTGACATTGTCGAATCCTGTGCATCATATGTACGCGAGTTATACCTGGTACATTCTCTCAAGCGGGCCGACGCCACCTATCAGGCTAGACTTGCCCGTATTCCGCAGACGGTACAGATAGATGAGATTTCGATGGAGCACACAATTTCACCATTAGCCGACCTCCGGTCTACCCTGGCGCTGATCGCCTATCTGCGGTGCCGTCGTCCGATTGACATTGTCCATACTCACAGCTCAAAAGCTGGTGTAATCGGTTCCCTGGCCGCCCGACTCAGTGGTGTGCGGCACATCATTTTTACGCCGAATGCGTTTGCCTCAGCCGGCGCACGAGGGCTCAAGCGGCAGATCTATCTCAACCTTGAGCGTCTCTGTGGTCTCCTTTCTACCTGTGTCGTTGCGGTGTCACCTGAAGAATACGACTATGCCCTGCACCAACGTATCGTCCCCCGCAGACGACTGCGCATGATCGCCAACGGTATCCGCCCACCAGACCTCTCCAGCCACGAGGCAAACCGGCGGCAGATCCGGGAAGCGTGGAGGCTTGACCCGCAGACGCGGCTGATTGGGAGTGTTGGACGCCTTGCAGCACAGAAGGATCCGCTGCTGTTCATTGAGCTTATTGCTCGCCGCGCTCGTCGCTATAGTGCTCATGAAGAGATGTACCTGATGGTTGGCGATGGTGAGTTGGCATCTCAGATTCGGGCTAAAATTAGTGAATATGGTCTTGAGAAGCGGGTGATTATGACGGGCTTCCGCAGTGACGTTGACTCTCTGCTCGCAAGCTTGGATGTGTTCGTGCTCCACTCGCGCTATGAGGGAATGCCGTACATTATCCTTGAGGCTATGGGGCATGGCCTACCGATCGTATCGACACACGTGTCAGGCGTGGTTGATCCGCTGAGAGATGGTGGGTTGATCGTCGAGGTTGGTGATGTTGCCGGTCTCGATAAAGCCCTCGATCAACTTATCAACCCTGAACGTCGGCGCCAGTTTGGCAGAGCGAATCGCCAGCGACTAGAGCGTCATTTCTCACTCGATCACATGATCACCTCTTTGTTACAACTCTATTCGGGACTATAGGATAGCGGTAGTGAGACGACTTGCACAGTTCATTGCCTTCTGGGAAGCGCCGCTGTTGGTGGCTCTCGCCCCATTGCTTCTCTTTCCTAAATCAACCGCAGGCCTGGCAATGCTGGGTGTGGTAGGGCTGTGGCTGGCGCGGTGGATGGCTCACGGTCGCTTGATCCGCCGCACCACCCTTGATATCCCCATCCTTGTCATACTGGTGATGGTTCTGGTCAGCCTGCTGGTCACGTTCAACCAGGGGCTGAGCATACCCAAAGTTACTGGTGTCGTTCTTGGCATAGCGGTGTTTTACACTATGGTCGAGAAAATAGAGGGGGAGACAGCTATATGGTGGGGGCTGGCGCTCTTTATTGCGATTGGCTGCGGCATCGGAATGTTGGGGCTTATTGGAATGAGCAGGTTTCCGAAGATCGGCCCAATGGCCTGGCTAATACCCAGGCTACCGCGCGTAGTAATCCAGCTTCCCGGCAGCCCAGAGGATGGATTTCATCCTAACCAGGTGGCTGGAGCAATGCTTTGGCTTTTTCCACTGCTAATCACAATGCTCGTGGTGCATCCTCTGGTACCAGGTCTTCCTGGCTTGAAACTCCCAACATGGCTCACGAGGGCGCTAATAACTTCTATGTTGACGTTGACGGGTGGCATCCTGCTCGTTACGCACTCCTACAGTGCTTACGTTGGGATGGCAGTCTCATTGGTCATACTTATCTGGCTACTGGTCCCGCGGGCTCGACTATGGATGATGATGTCAGCAGTACTGACGCTTGCAAGTTTACTCGCACTCAGCGCACCGATTGCAGCGCACATCCAGGCAAAATCCAATCTGACTCTGGTTAACGATAGACTCCAGTCTATAGCCTTTCGTCTCGAAATATGGCAGCAGGCTGTGGAGGCAATCAGAGATTTTCCGGTAACGGGGATTGGAATGGGCACGTTTCGTTATGTGGCTCAGACATGGTATCGTCCCCCTGAGTTTCCAGCCGGCAGAGAGATCGGGCATGCACATAATCACGTTCTGAATGCCGCTCTCGATCTCGGTTTGCCCGGTCTGATTGGCTACTTATGGCTCTGGATAGTGACCATCATCATGCTAGTGCAGCTTATCATTAGCAGTAATCACAGTGTCTGGCGTATAGTTAGTTCAGGTCTGCTGAGCAGCATGATTGCTCACTTTGTCTGGGGCATGTCCGACGCGAACGCACTGGGATCGAAGCCAGGGCTACTGCTCTGGATGTGTTTTGCAATCGTGACTAGTATGTACAACACAAATTATTTGCGGGCTGATAGTCGAAAGTTCATGGTTAAATAGTGATGTCAAACTCTAATCCAACCACCCTGTCTGACGAGCAACCTGTCAAGAGCACGATCGCGCTGCAGTTAAGAACGTCTGTGAAGGGGCGTTTAGCCAGAGTTATCATCGGGATTGGGCTAAGTACTACAGCTTTGTACCTCTCATTGCGTGGTCTCCACTTTAGCGACATCCTAGCCGGGTTTGCCTTAGCCGATCTCAGATTGATTAGCATTGCTCTTGTCGCCGTAATAATTAATATCATCAGTAAGACGATACGTTGGCGCGCGATCCTGGGCAATCCAGGGCGCAAGGTGTCGTTCCTCACGCTACTTCGAACGCTGCTATTAGGGCAAATCCTCAACATTGTGTTGCCATCGAGAGTTGGCGATGTCAGTCGAGTTTATATGATTGGATCTGCGGGCGTCGGGTGGCCCTTTGTAGCAGGCACAATTGTCACTGAAAAAGCGATTGATTTGATCTGCTATATGCTCTGCTTCTTACTAACATTGACACTTCTGCCGTCACTGCCAGGCTGGGTAACAACCTCGGTATACTCGTTTTTCGCAATAACCACAATCATCACAGCTATGTTTATCGCGCTATCTCACGGCTATGGTCTGCTCGACTCACGCTACCTGGGATGGATTCCCCAAGCGTTACGCAATCGGGTGGCCAACATTATGCAGTCGATCAACTTGAGCTTTATGGTAGTCCGTCGGCCATGGGTAGCCGCCCAGATTATTTTCTGGTCTTTCCTCGTCTGGACTACAGCCGTCCTGACTAACTACTTGATCCTATGCGCGCTTAGGATTGACGCGCCTGCAATCAGTGCTTTGCTCCTGCTCATCGTGCTGCAGATCAGTATCTCGCTGCCCTCCGTACCGGGCAAGATTGGTCTCTTTCAGTATGCATGTGTGCTAACTTTGGGCTTATTTGGTGTGAGCCAGACCATGGCTGTAAACTATGGAATTTTACTCCACATAGTAGCTTTCTTGCCAATATTTTTTGTTGGGGGCATGCTCTTCGTTATCGCACGCTGACAGCGCACTGGATGAAAATAACCAGCGGATTCTCCGGGAATGATTGCCCACGCCGTGCCTCGTGGGCACCAGTGACTCGGTCGGGAT
>DAOTYF010000072.1:0-6533 GCA_034434995.1 Anaerolineae bacterium | reverse complement strand
GTCGCAGACCGGGGGAGGGGGTGAGGCTAGTGCGCGGGACCCGCTGACCCCCACTCAAGCGGGGGACTACCCATGCTTGAACTGGCTGTGAAGCGTATCACTCCATCTCTACGGCCATCGCCACCGCCTCGCCGCCACCCAGGCACAGCGAAGCCAGCCCGCGCTTCAGCCCACGATGGTGGAGCGCGTGCAGCAGCGTCACCAGCACGCGCGCGCCGCTGGCGCCGATGGGATGGCCCAGCGCCACTGCGCCGCCGTTCACGTTGACTTTGCCCCAGTCCCAGGGGTGGCCCTGCTGGGCCATGTCCTTGCCGTTGGCGAGGGTCTGGGCGGCGAACGCCTCGTTCACTTCGACCAGGTCTACCTCATCCAGCGACCAGCCCGCCTTCTGAAGCACCAGCGGCATAGCCTTGGCGGGCGCGGCAAACAGCCACTTCGGGTCGAGGGCGGCGTGTCCGTAGGCCACGATCCGCGCCAGGGGCCGCACGCCGATGGACTCCGCGTACTCGCGGCTGGCGACCACCAGCGCCGCCGCGCCATCGCTCAGGCCGGGGGCGTTCCCAGCGGTGACCAGCCCGTTTTCCGCAAAGGCCGGGGGCAGCTTGGCCAGCGCCTCCAGCGAGGTATCACGGCGCGGGGTCTCGTCCGTGTCCACGACGAGAGTTTCCTTCTTGCGCCGGATTTCGACGGGCACGATCTCACTCTTAAAGCGGCCCGCATCAATGGCCTCAATCGCCTTGCGGTGGCTGCCCAGCGCGAACTCGTCCATCTCCTGGCGGCTCACGCCGAACTCAGCGGCGATGAACTCGGCGGCGCAGCCCATCATCCAGCATTCGGTGGCGCAGTATAGCCCGTCGATCACGTTGGCATCCAGCAGTTCTGTGTTGCCATAGCGATGCCCCTCACGCATTCCTTTGATCAAGTAAGGGGCCTGGCTCATGCTTTCCATGCCCCCCGCGACGTACAGATCGCCATCCCCGACGCGGATGGCGCTGGCGGCCAGCATCACCGCCTTCAGCCCAGAGCCGCACACCTTGTTGATGGTTACCGCGCCAACGCTGGACGGCAGGCCGCCCTTCAGGGCCGCCTGCCGCGCTGGGGCCTGCCCCGCCCCGGCTTGCACCACCTGGCCGATCAACACCTCGTTGATAGCTGCCGGGTCGATCCCGGCCCGCCGGACGGCTTCCCGCACGGCGATGCCGCCTAGCTCTGGCGCGGCCAGGGAGGCCAGCGCCCCCATGAACCTGCCGACGGGGGTGCGCGCTCCGCTCAGGATAACCGCATCGCGAGGACTCTTGCCGTTGGTGATCATGGTGGTTCTCCTTGGTTGGATGGTTCCGAGTTCCGAGTTCCGAGTGGTGAGTGCTGAGTGCGGGGGTTGACGGGTCGAGGTCTTAGCGGTCAGGGTCAGGGGCGGGCCACAGCTCGCGTAGATGGCGATAGGTGTCGTCAATCCATTCGGGGATGGTGCGCGTCTGCCCCACCACCGTCAGGTAGCTGGTATCGCCCGCCCAGCGAGGTACAACGTGCTGGTGCAGGTGATCCACCACCCCAGCCCCGGCAGCCTGGCCGAGATTCATGCCGATGTTGAAGCCCTGGGGATGATAGGCCACGCCCAGCACGCGCAGCGCCATCTGGGTGACCATCATCAACTCGTGGAGGGTTGGCTCATCCAACTCGTCCAGCTCGCCGGCGTGCTGGTAGGGCACAATCATCAGATGGCCATTATTGTAGGGATACAGGTTGAGCGTGACATACACGTGCCTGCCCCGGTACAGCACGTGCTCGGCGGCGTCGTCCTGTGCCCCCGCCTTGCGACAGAAGATGCAGCCGGTCTCGGCATTCTCACTTCTCAGATAGGGCATGCGCCAGGGTGTCCAGAGGTGATCCATGCTCTGAGGGGAAAGGTATCGAGATAACCCCGTTGGTGGTCGACCACATCCCTATTCTACGCGCAAACCGCCAGAACATCAATGCGATGCCAGGTGGGGGATGTCCACGTGCGATCAGTCTGCCCCCGCTTCCGATTTGGCCACCAAACGTGCTATACTACCTTAAGAGGTCCGCGACACACCGGGATCAGGTCTTGAGACCGGGGCGGGGATAGCAGGCCACAATGGGCGACAGCCACATCCTAGTTGTAGAAGACGACGAGAACCTTCTGCGAGGGATTTACGATCTGCTGACGCTGCACGGATACGAAGTCTCTACCGCTGTGGATGGCGCGGACGGCCTGCGAGTGCTCTCCGAACTGCCACGCAGCCCCGACTTGATCATCTCAGATATCCGAATGCCCAACATGGATGGCTACGAATTCTTGTCGTCCGTCCGGGCACGGCCAGAGTGGTTGTTGATCCCGTTCATCTTCCTAACCGCGCTGGGCCAGAGGGATGAGGTCTATTACGGCAGGCTGCGCGGCGTGGATGACTACATCATCAAGCCGTTCAACTTCCCCGACCTGCTGGTGTCCGTCCAGGCGTCGCTGCGCCGCCGCGCCGAGCTGATGGAATGGCAGGAGTTCGGCCTGGATGTGCTCCGCTATCGCGTCCTGGCAGCCTTCAACCACGAGTTCCGAACGCCGCTCACCCTGATCATGGCCTACGCCGACCTGCTGTCCAACTCGCCCGTCGTGCAGGACGATAAGGACCTGCGCCAGTATGTGAAGGGCATTCTGGATGGCAGCGATCGGCTCAACGAGCTGACTAGGAGTTTCCTGATCCTGATCGAGCTGGAGATCGGCTATGGGGACAAGATATACGAGCGTCGCCAGACCGTGATTCGGGACATCGCCCGGCTGGTGCAAGAGGTGACGGAATCGCTCAGCAACCGGGCGCAGGAGCGCGATGTCGTGGTTGACTTCGAGGCGCAGGACAAGTTGCCACCCATCCTGGGCGACCGGACTTACCTGAGCGTAGGCATCTGGCATCTGATCGACAACGCCATCAAATTCTCGCCGCGCGATGTGCGGGCCAGAGTGCGTGTCACGGTATCTGAAGACAACGGTTGTGTCGTGTGTGCGGTGTCGGACGAGGGGCCGGGCATCCCGCTCGCGGGGCGCGAGCGGCTGTTTGACGTGCTATACCAGATCGACCGTGAGAAGAACCAGCAACCCGGCTTGGGAGCGGGGCTGGCGATTGTCCGCCATGTGGCGCGACTGCACGGTGGGCAGATCGAAGTCGAAAGCCAGGAAGGGCGGGGCAGTTGCTTCCGCCTGCGCCTGCCAGGGATCGATCTGGCCCAACCCACCTGACGGGGAGAGACCCGCATGGAGAGCCTGCTGCAATCCCCCCTGCTGGCACAATACGGGCCAGACATGGTGTACCTGGCCCTGATCGCTGGCCTGTGGCTGGCGATCACCGCGGTCTACGTTCCCGGCACGGGCGGCCTGGAGCTGGGAGCGCTGGTCGTTGGGGCGCTGGCGGTGGGCGGGTTGTTCCTTGTGCCGCCGAACATCGGCGGCATCGTCCTGCTGATGCTGGCGGCGGGCTGCTTCTTGGCGTTGATTCCCTTCCGCCGCCTGTGGCCGCTGATCGTCGCGGGCCTGGCGTGCCAGGTCCTCGGCTCGGTCTTCCTGTTCCCCGTCGGGTCGCGCCCCTCCCCCTGGGCGATGGTTATCCTCAACGGGGCTGCCCTGGCCTACCATCAACTGATCCTGATGCCGGGGCTGCGGATTCAGGAGCGCGCCCGGCAGGTTGGCCCCGAAACGCTGATCGGCGCGCTGGGCGAGGTCATCCGCACACTCGAACCGCAGGGGACGATCCGCATCGAAGGCACGATGTGGGCCGCCCGCACCGACGGCGTGATCGAGAGCGGCCATTGGGTGCGGGTGGTGGGCCGCAGCGGGCTGGAGCTGCTCGTTGAGCCTGCCCAACCGGAGCACGTCTTTCCTGCCGGTTCGCCCTGAGACCGAACCTGCGCCCGGCGGCCCTGATGTAAGCGCTCTTCTATATCATACGCACAACTTGCCCATCGCACGGCTCCCCTGGGTGACGGCCACTTTTCACCGCGCGTGCGCTGTGGCACAATGGGCCGGGGAGACTGCCGCGCATGAGCACCCCTGACTCAACCACCTACACGCTTGGCCCTTATCGGCTCCTCGCGCACATCGGGCGCGGGCGCGCATCGCGGGTGTATCTGGCCCAGCACCAAACGACCGGTCAGACCGTTGCGCTGAAGGCCCTGACGCTCCCGCAAGCCGCCGATCCGCGCTTTCAGCGGGCCTTCTTGGGGGTGATGGATGGCATCCGCCAGTTAGACCATCCCCACATCCTGCCAGTGCTGGATGTGGCGCTCTACCAAGGAGTTCCATGCATCGTCACGCCGTACTTGCCGCGCGGCAGCCTCGACCGCTGGTTGGCTGTGCAGGGACCGCTGGATGCGCCCGCTGCGCTGAATGTCATCCAGCAGGTGGCGGATGCGCTGGATGACGCACACGGCTTGGGCCTGGCTCACGGCGACGTGCGCCCGTCCCACCTGCTGCTCGCCGACGATGGCTCGATCCGCTTGGTGGACTTCGGGCTGGCGATGCTCACGCCCCAGACTGTTGAGGTGCGTGGGCGAATGGTGGCGCTAGTGGGGTCGGTGGAGGTGATGGCCCCCGAGCTAGCCAAAATCGGCCAGCCAACCCCCTCCGGCGACGTATATGCGCTGGGCGTGACCCTGTACGAGCTGCTGGCCGGATCGCCGCCCTTCCAGGCGGAGACGCCGCTCAAGACGGTGTGGTTGCACGCGCGTGGGGCGATCCCACTGCTGGATGAGACCCGCCCCGACCTGCCCCCCTCCGCCGTCCGGGTGGTGGGCCGGGCCCTGGCCAAGCGCCCAGAAGAGCGCTTTGCAACGGCGGGCGATCTGGCTGCCGCGCTGCGCGATGCCCTGGCCAAAGCGCCAGCGGCCCCAGTGCCGCCGCTTCCCTCGCCGCCAAGCGGGGCGAGAAGGCGTCTGGTGGCCATGCTCAGCCCGTCCACGCGGCTGTTGAAGGGCGTGCCGCGCCATCTCTCCGCCACCCCCCCTGTGATCCCACCCCTCCGGGCCGAGGAACCACTCCTGCCGCCCTGGGCTGTGCTGGCCGGGGTGGCTATGGGGCTGATCGCGCTGTTTGTCCTGCTAGCCCTCGGCAGCCGCGCGCTGCTGCGATCCTCCGCGCCCGGCCTGCCCACGCTGACGCCGGGCGGCGCCCCTGTCGGCATCCCCACCGACATCCGCCTCCCGCCGACCCTGCCGGGGCCGGAGACCGCTATCTGGCCGACCCTGGTTCCAACGCCGACCAACCGCCCCACCTATACCCCGTGGCCGACGTACACCCCGCGTGGCGGGCAGCCCACCCCCTCTATCTCCGCCCCTGGCAGCGGAGGGGGAACTTCTGGCGGGGGTAGCGGCATCCGCGTGACGCGCGCCCCCGGCCTAACCTACACGCCAGGCGCGGTGTTCACCCTGGGCGTGATCCTGCCGCAGACGCCGGGCGCGCCGCCTGCGCCATCCTCCAACGCCATTCTGTTCGTGCGCGATGGGCAGATTTTCGCTGTCAACGCAGATGGCAGCGGGCTGATCCAGCTCACCATCGGGCCAGGGCGGCAGTTCCGGCCCACCCGCAACGGCAGCCAGGTCGCCTTCGCCTCCGACCGCGATGGCAACCTGGAGATCTACATCGCCGCCAACAACGGCACCAACCCGCTCCGGCTGACCGCCGATCCCGGCTCGGATAACGACCCTGCCTGGTCGTGGCCGGGCGACGTGTTGGCCTTCGCCTCGTCGCGCAGCGGTGGGACGGATATTTACACGATGCGCGGCGATGGCTCCGGGTTGGCGCTCGTGGTCGGCGACCCGGCGCAGGATCGCTGGCCGAGCTGGGCGCCGGTTGGGGGGCGGCTGGTGTTCGCCTCAAACCGCGATGGCGGCGACTTCGACCTGTTCGTCGTCAACGCTGACGGGTCGGGGCTGATGCAATTGACCGCCAACTCGGTCGATGACACGGCCCCTGCCTGGTCGCCCGACGGCAACCGGATCGCCTGCGTCTCTGGCGGCAACATCACCGTGATGGACGCTAGCGGCGGCAACCCTCGTACCATCACCGACGGCGGGGACGTGCAAGCGGTCACCTGGTCGCCGGTGGGCAACCAGATCGCCTATTCACAGGGGGGCGACCTGTATGTGATCGGCGCGGACGGCGGTGCACCGGTGCGCATCACCAGCGGCGGCTCGCAGGATACGGATCCAAGCTGGGCGCGGTGAGGCCCCCGCGATCAGGGTGGGCAGGAGCGAGTTCCATCGGGGTCATGGGACGGGTAGTCTCCCTGTAGCATGTTGGCCAGCCGCGATCCGCCGTCCAGGAGCCTCACCCCCACCCCCGATCTCGTCGGATGTTTCGCATCCGCACCGACCCCTCTCCCTCTCCACGAGATGGAAGCCTCACCCCCACCCCGTCGCTGCGCGACACCCCTCCCCCTCTCCATCCAATGGTTCAGACTCCGACACTTTGAGTACAAGTTGAGGACAAGGTGAGGACAGGAGAGGGGGGTGGGATAAGACAAAACGGA
>DAOTYF010000071.1:0-48831 GCA_034434995.1 Anaerolineae bacterium | reverse complement strand
GTCAGGGCAATCAGACCCCCTATTACCTTGATACCCAGAGTCACTCGCCGGGCTTCCAACAACCTTGCCTCTACATCGCGCCCCTGGCCATCCGTGCCCAGGGGATGATCCGGAGACGGAGCCGCGTAGACGAGGGGCTGCCCATCCTGGAAACTCATATCACGTGCTGCCTGTGGGGACACAAACAGGCCACGCACTACAGGCGCTAGCATAACTGCGATCAGCGCCAGGGTGACGACCAGCCATATCTGGTCTATTGTCCTTGGGCGCACCGGCTTAGCGGCAGGCTGGAGCGCGGCTATGTGCCTGTCAGATTCTTCGTTGAGCAAATAGGCCCGCTGGGCGCTTTCCGTCAGGATCGCCCTCAGCCGGGCGATCAGTAGCCAGAGGGGAAGTGTTGCCAGTGCTGCAACCAACATCGGAGCATCCTGGCGGATAATGGCATCTAGCAAAGTGCGGCCTACCCCAGGATAGGCCACCAGCGACTCGACAATCATCGTCAAACCCAGCATCCAGCCAGCCTGCTCAATGAAAGCTCGGGCCACGCTTGTTCCTAAAATGGCCCAACTTCCCCGTTTACTCAGGCCACGCTCTTCCCGGTCGAGCCAGGCGCGCACGCCCGCTTGTGCGGCGATCAGGGCTGGGATCAGCGCGATCAGAATGCTGGGTGCGATCAGGTGCCATAGCCGATCGGCCCACGTTCCCGCATTTGCAGTTCGCATACTGACCACCCCTGCTATAGGAATAAGCCTGTATCGAATGCCGAGAAACATGACCACAACCAGCGTCAGTCCTGCTGTTGGTGCAGCCATGGCCCGCACCGTCAGTAACCGCAGCAGGCTATAGACAATTGTGCCCCACATCTCTCGCCGCTTCCCTAACTGGTGCACTAGCAGGGCCACCGTCACCAAAGCAGCAGTGAGAAACATGCCGGCGATTGATACTCCTGCTAACAATCGCAGTGTGTTAGGGATGCGCTCGGCCATGATCGCACTAACCGGTCGTCCGGGGGCAATAGTGGTGGAAAATTCGCAACATTGCTGCTCTGGCGGAGCAAGCTCGGCATAGTGTTGTGCACCAGTCACCACAAAGCCGAATGGGCCGGGCTGAGCAATCACACCCTTCAAAGCTCCTACACCCAAGATCGCAATGGCATAGGCAATTAACATCAACGCGATGCCACGGATCGGATGAAACAAGATCGACCGGGCCCTGTTGGCCCGATCCTTGTCTTGCTCACCCCGACTGGAGCGCCAGCCTATTCTTAGTGTGTAAATCAGAGCAAAGAGGTCCCAGAGTGGAATGAACAGGAAGGTGCCTAAGAAAGCAGCCAGCCCAAATTGGACCGGGCGCAGCGAATCACGGGATGCGGACATAAAGGTTCCTCTGCCACAGGGGTATGAAAAAAAAACCTAGCCCGGATTCTGTCCCATCCGGGCTGAAGTGGCA
The DNA here is from genome assembly GCA_034434995.1 of Anaerolineae bacterium. Lineage (GTDB taxonomy): Bacteria > Chloroflexota > Anaerolineae > Aggregatilineales > UBA3940 > DAOTYF01. The sequence continues at coordinate 47,382 of DAOTYF010000071.1, read as the reverse complement.
AGTCTTAGATTGTCTCAGCATACGCTGGAAACGTTGCCCTGTGCAGCCTCACAGTTGAGTCGCCCGTGCAGCGGCTGCCTTCAATCTAACCAAGCAAGAGGTTAGCCACAAGGTCAGGCAATACGCCGCACCTCCTCTTCACCTGCCATATGGCGCTCTACATCGCTGAGCGCTTTAGCATAAGTGCGGAGCAACTCCTGATCAGACCCCTTGTAGCGGTGCAGCGTTTGAAGGGCGCACGCAGCGCAGCCCCGCATTGCGCGATAGCTATCTGTCTCGCACTCCATGCAGCCGTTCAGCCTTATCATCATCAGCACAAAGGCCAGTAGCTCTGGGTGATCCCCCGGTAGTGTGAGGACATGTTTTACGAGCTTGCGCCACTCCTCACCGCGACGATCACATAAGAGGGGAATCACATTGTTTGGGAAGAGGATTTCGGTATCAACATACATGACAGCAGCCCCTCACCTTGTCGCTCCTTAGGATATCCCGCACCCATGTCTAGAGTCAGTTGATTCCCATAACCTACACAAATCTAACGCTCACTTGTTCGCATTGTAAGGGGTGATTCTAACTTTAGTCAATATGAAGCCAGTACCAGATTCCGTTTCATTTCGGTTAGGTTCAAACAAAATCAGCAGCATTATTTCGATAAGAATAGATTATGGTTAGAAGGCCGTTTTGACGATTAGGGATGCTCTACCCGGATTCTTACTATTTACGCCTGGCGATAGCTAAGGCAAGGCATGGTATACTCCTCGACATGTTTCCTTAAAATGGCTTTGATGGAGTCCTTAATGCTCACCATAGAACAAGCCCAGGCATATTACCAGGCTGCTGACCCCACCCACGACTTCAATCATGTATTGCGTGTCGTGAAGATGGCTGAATACTTGGCGCGATTGGAAGGGGCTGATGTGGAAGTCGTTCGAGCGGCGGCCCTGCTTCATGACATTGCTCGGCCCGCCGATGCTAACCACACGAAAAGCCTCACCATGAGCGCCGAAGCTGACAAAAACCATGCCGGTATGGCCGCTCGGCAGGCGCGGCACATCCTAGCAGGGGAAGCACCGGACTTTGTAGAGGCGGTTGTCCACGCTATTGAGGCGCACCGATTCCGCGGTAACATCGAGCCTTGTACCCTGGAGGCTCAGATTCTGTTTGATGCGGATAAGCTGGATGCTATCGGCGCGATTGGTGTGGCGCGGGCCTTTGCATATGCAGGGGCGCAAGGATGGCCGCTATGGGGATCCTTCAGCGAGGACTCTCGCCCCGGAGAGAGCGACGGGCCTCATACCCCCCTGCACGAGTTCCACGTCAAGCTGAAGCACATCAAGGACCGCCTGTATACCGCCAGCGGCAGGCGCATCGCCGAGGCTCGCCACGCCTTCATGGTCGCCTTCTACCAGGAGATGGCTGCCGAGGTCGAGGGGACGCGGTGAACGTCCCGGGGCTGAGCCTGCTCAACCGGGTGAGCTGGCGCAAGGTGGGTATTTTCGCAGGCGGTATGCTGCTGTTCATCCTGGCGTTGGAGCTGATGAAGTCCGGGGCGCGCGGCCTCGCCCCCTTCATCCGCGAGACGCTGACGGTTACCAACCCCGTCAACGGACTGGGGTTTGGTTGGCTGTTCGCCTACGGTGTGATGAGCGGATCACCTGTCGCTGCTGCTTCACTTACCTTCTTCGATGCGGGGGCGGTCGATGCGACGACGGCCTTTGCCATGATCACTGGCTCCCGGTTAGGCGCGTCGCTGATCGTGCTGGTGCTGGGAATGATCTACGTGCTGCGCGGGCATGAGAAAGTCGCCAGCCTGACCACCGGTCTACTTTCACTAATTGTAACTGCCACGATCTATATCCCTGCGCTGCCCATCGGTCTGGCGCTGCTCTCTTCGGGTTTCCTCAGTCGCACCAACCTGGACCCGAATAATGGCGTTGCCAGTTTTATTGACGTGATCTACGGTCCTCCAGTCGCCCTGGCGGAGCGGCTGCTGCCCCACTGGATGATCTTCCTTGCCGGGTTAGGTGTGGTCATCGTGGCTTTCAACCTGTTCGATAGAGCGCTGCCGGAGCTGAAGCTCACGCAGAGCGCTTTTGACTCGATCCCGCGCCTGTTGTATCGCCCGGCGGTGACCTTTGCCCTAGGTCTCGGCATCACCATGCTCACCATGAGCGTATCGGTGTCGCTGGGCTTGCTGGTTCCTCTTTCGGTGCGCGGCTACGTTCGCCGCGAGAATCTGGTACCCTATATCATGGGTTGCAACATCTCGACCTTCGTCGATACCTTAGTGGCTGGGCTTTTACTGCGGAACCCAGTGGCGGCAGGGATCGTGCTAGCTGAGATGGCCAGCATTGTGATCGTGTCGGCGATTGTGTTGTTGTTCTTCTTCCGCCCCTATGAGCGAGCTGTGCTTCGGTTCGCTGCATGGCTCACCAGGGCACAGGATCGAACTCTTATTTTCTTCGGGCTGCTGCTCGTTATCCCGTTGGCATTGTTGGTTGTGAGGTAGGGAATCTCATGAGAATCTTGATCGCCACGGATAACTCGCCCGCAGCGAATCATGCCGTGCGGTTTGCTGCGCTGCTAGCACGGCCTGCTGCTGCGCACGTTACCCTGCTGGGCGTGGGATGGCCCCATCCTGATCCTGCTTGGGGTAGCCGTTTGGAAGCACTTGCACATGAACTCTACGCGGATAGCGCCTGCCAGGTCGAGGTCAAGGTGCGGCATGGCGACAGTGAGCAACAAATCCTCGCCGAGACCCAAGAACATCCCTATGATTTGGTGGTGGTTGGTTCGCAGCGGCCCGGTGGCTTGCGCCGGTGGGTTACGGGTACTGCCAGCGGGCTAGCCCGGTCCCTGGGACAGCGACTCAACACCTCACTGCTGGTGGTCAGGGAGGATCGGCAGCAGATTCGCCGGGTGCTGATTTGCACCAGCGGGGAGGAGTCGGGTGAGCGCGATGCGCGGGCCGGCGGATTGGTCGCGGCGCTGGTCGGAGCAGAAGTGGTGGTGTTGCATGTGATGTCACAGGTGGCCCTCACCCCTGATGCCCGGATCGAGTATCTGGAGCAGGATGCCGACCAGCTCATGGCAAGCGAGGCACGGGAGGGGGTTCACTTCCGGCGGGTGATGGACATCCTGGAAGAAGTCGGGGTTCCAGAAGGGCGGCGCCGGGCCAGGGTGCGTCACGGGCTGGTGCTGGACGAGATCAAGCGTGAGGCGAGCGAGGGTGACTATGATCTGTTAGTGATCGGCGCGCACCAGATTCCAGAGGATCGATCCTGGCGCGAACTGAGGGCGATGCTTCAGGAGAACCTGGCCGACGAAATTTTGGAGGAGATTCCACGCCCGGTGTTGGTGGTAAGAGCAACGGGCGCGGGCGCTTGGTCTATTCGGCCCCCGACGCAGGCGGCAAAGCCGGATTCAGGTGATTAGCTGCCCGATGCCAGAGGGCGCGCCCGGCAAGGAGGATGACAGTTATGCCTCCCTCGACGAACCACAGAAGGGGGAGGTTCTGCCAGTTGACAAAGATATTCCCCAGAATGTACCTCCAGTTGGCCGGAGTCGCGGCGCGGCGCGCCACCAGCCCCGGATCGAGGTGGTAGTTGTACGAAAACGCAATGTGGGCCAGCATGTTCCGCACGGAGAGGAATAGGAGCCCGTACGCGATGAGTATCAGTACCGCCTTGCCCGCTGAGTCCTTGATCGAGTGCAGTTCCGCCAGCGTGAAACCCACCGGCACAAACCACAGCGCCAGGAATGGGGCGAGGTAGCGACCATCGGCGGTGAAGCCGCTGAAGGTGTGATGCCGCGCAAACAGCAGCAGGTAGACCCCGAACAGGCCCAGCACGAGCACCGCCTCGCGTCCCCACCGCTTGGCGTACGCCCACACACCAAACAACCCGATCAGCATCACGGGCATCAACAGGAATAGCCCCTGATTCTCCTCCCCTCGCGCATCGACGCCATACCACAGCATCCCCGGCAAGCCTTGCCGCCATGGCACATCAAACGTCGTGCCGAAGCTCGCCGCCCAGGGATAGTTGATCGCGTACTGGTACGAGGTGGTCAACGGCCCGCCGAAGTTGACCGTGTTGTAGAATAGCAGGAACGCCACCGGCAGCCCCATCCCTGCGACGAGCAGCGCGATCCCGCCCCAGCCCGCATCGGCGACGGGTTTGTCTTCTTTGACCCAGAGGAGCGACCACGCCACATATGCTAGCACAAGCCCTGCAAATAGGGCGTTCGAATACTCCACCACCACTGAAAACCCCAATGCCAGCCCTAGCAGTAGCCCGGTCAGCGGTCGGAGCTGCCCCGCTCGCCCCACGTGGATCGCCAGCGCCACCCCCCCAATCACCAACACTGCCGACGGCGCGTGAGAGAATAAGACGCTGCCGTACTTCCACATTGTCGAGCCGAACGCAAATGCCACCGCAGCCGTAAGAGCTGCCATTGGTGGCAGGTCGTAGCCTCGCAACAGGCTGTACAGGATCGCTGCCGTCGCCGCCCCTGCAAGGACGGGAAGCATCACTAGGTATGCTAGGCGCGGATTGCCCTCATCGTGGCGGGTGGGCAGTTCGCGGATCAGCCTAGGGAGAACCCCCCCCGCGATGTAGAACGGCACGGCCAGCAGCGCCGTCCCCGGCGGGCGGTCGCTGTAGATCGCACCGTCCCGGATGGCGAGGTCATTTCCTTCAGCGAAGTGCGTATATGTCTCGATGCGGAACCGTCCCTCATCCACCATCGCGCGGAGGAGGGCGTAGTGGCTGCCATCGTTGCTGGAGGTGAGGCCGGAGGCGGTGGCGTAATACGTCGACGACACCACCACGAACAGCAGGGCACGGATCAGACGGTCGCGCACGCGGGATAAGCCTTACGGAGCCGGGATTTCCCCTCAGCTAGTGGCTGAGGGGGCAGGGGGGTGAGAGGTCTATTCCTCCACTGCGCCGGCGATGCGGCGAACGTATCCCAGCTTCGACAAAGCGCGCACCTGCTGCGCTGCCCGGTACGATGACCGCACCAGCGGCCCACTCTCCACCCACTTGAAGCCCATGTCAAGGCCGATGCGCTTCAGCTCGACGAACTCCTCCGGGGTGTAGTAGCGGGCAATCGGGAGGTGCTGCTTGCTCGGCTGGAGGTACTGGCCCACAGTCAGGATGTCTACCTGCTGCTCGGCCAGGTCAGCCATGACCTCCACCACCTCGTCGAACGTCTCGCCTAGGCCGACCATGATGCCGCTCTTGGTGAGCACCAGCGGATCCATGCGCCGGGCGTTGCGGAGGGTGGTCATGGCCCACTCGTAGTTATCCTGTGGCTGCACCTTCTTAAACAGTCGCGGCACGGTCTCGACGTTGTGGTTGAGAATCTCCGGCTGGGCATCCATGACGATCTTAAGCGCGTCGGAGCTGCCCTTGAAGTCGGGGATCAGCACCTCGATGGAGCAGCCGGGATGCACCTGCCGGATGCGGCGGATGACCATGGCAAAAATGGGCGCACCACCATCGGGGCGCTCATCTCGATTCACCGAGGTGATGACGACATGCTGGAGGTTCATCGCCCGCACGGCTTCGGCCACACGGAACGGCTCCTGCCAGTCGAGCGGGGCGGGCCGCCCGGTCTTGATATCGCAGAAGCCGCACGAGCGGGTGCAGGTATCACCCATCAGCAGGAAGGTGGCTGTGCCCTTGCCCCAGCACTCCCCAAGATTGGGGCACATGGCCTCCTCACAGACCGTGTGCAGCGTCTTGACGCGCATCAGATCGCGCAACCACTCGTAGGTCTCACCGCCAGGGGCGCGGACTTTGATCCACTCCGGGCGGCGGCGCGGCGGCGGGGCTTCCTGGATAGTAGCGGGGTCGATGAGGGTCATAGGGGAAAGTCCATAGATTGCACAGATGGAAGGCAGAAACGGTGTTCAACGGGGATTATAGCGGCATGAGGAGGGGGTCACAAGCCAGGCTACACGATGTACTTGCGCCTCATTAGTCATACCGCCGACATAGGTAACGATATTGTCTCATATAGGGACTTATTTGACTTTCCCCTGCTAGGCGCTCTATAATCCCATCCACCGTGCATCGCCTAACCTGGAGACGGCTTGTGGCCACCAAAATCGATAATACCGAACTAGCCGACGGGAGCGAAGAGGTACTCGAGATCGTCCCCGTCCCTGCGGCGATGGATGATCTGGCCGCCCTCTTTCGGCAGGCCATCGTGACTTACATTGCTGGGATGGCTCCCAACACCCAGCGATCCTATAGCAGCCGTCTGCACGCTTTCCTCAAATGGCGAGCCAGTCAAGAGGCCGTCCCCTTTGTAGCGCTGCTCAAGCGATATGTGGGCTACCTCCTCAACGAGCAAGGTCTTGCGCCGCGCTCCGTGCAAGCCCACGTCAATACGATCAAAGGGATGCTCAAGACCGCTGCCGCGCTGGAGCCTGGCCTTGCAGCAGGGCTGCCACAACTTCAACTGGTTAAGGCGCCGGCGGTTCGTGGCGAAGTGCAGGGAAAGCGCCTGACTGCCCAACAGGCCAAGCACCTGCTTGCCACGCCAGGGACAGGCACGCTGAAGGGAAAGCGTGATACTGCTATTCTGGGGCTTCTGCTGGCGCTTGGCTTGCGGCGCTCCGAGGTGTGTAACCTGACTTGGGGTCACATCACAGAGATGGAGGGCCACAAGGTTATTGCCAACCTCAAGGGCAAACACGGGCGTATTCGAACCCTCAAACTACCCGTCTGGCTGTGGCGCCTGCTGGTGGAGTGGGGAGAGGAAGCCGGTCTGGACACCTCAGACCCACAGCGGCGCATCTTCGTCCCAGTCACTAAGGATGGCAGAGTGCTCAACAAGCGGTGGGGGATCAGTCCCCATGCGATCTACAAGCTCATCGGCCACTATACGAAGCTGGCGGGCCTGCCGCCCGTCAAGCCCCACGATCTACGCCGGACTGCGGCGTTGCTGGCCCGGCGAGGTGGCGCCAGTATCGAACAGGTGCAGCTAATGCTTGGCCACGCCAGCCCTCAGACAACTAGCAACTATATTGGCGAGTCACTCGATCTGGACGATAATGCGGTCGATTACAACCCGCTACGCCTGTGAAGCCCTGAACCTGTGATGCCTATCCTTCTTCAAGTTGGGGACATACTTACTCTCAAGAAGCCACATGCTTGTGGGGAGAATGCCTGGCAGGTTTACCGCCTGGGAGCGGATATTGGCCTTAAATGCAGAGCTTGTGGTCGGCTGGTCCTGCTACCGCGCAGCAGGCTAGAACGGAGAATACGCCAGATCACACGCGGGGGAGAATCGTTCAATCCCCGTTCACATTCACTGCCAAGCAAAGAATAAGGCCCGGGCGATCCCGGGCCTTATTCAATCATGCGCCCTATCAGAGGGAGCTGACGATGTTCGAGTAGACATTGCCAATGTCCTGCCCGAACAAAACCAAGATAATGATTGCGACGAGAGAGACGAGAACTAAGATGAGTGCATATTCAACCAGCCCCTGTCCCTTCTCGCCCTGAGGGATCAATAACATAAGCCTGCCCTCTCACGAGAATAAATAATTCAACGATACACGATGACTCCATCATAATCCACAAATGACCGGGTTGACAATATGCATGTTTGAGCGCCAAGCGGTCCGCAATTAACTATATTAACCTCGTATTTGACTAAATCAACTACCGTATTTATAATATTGACATTGCCCTTGATTGTGCGACTACTTCGATTGTGAATTCTTCATGAAGAGGTTAAACGTATGTATCCGATGCCAGGAAACTGCCCGGTGTGTGGTGATACTCTCACAGTAACACGTCTGCATTGCGCCAACTGTGACACCGCAATTGAGGGGCGCTTCACCCTGGGGCGACTCTCCCGGCTGAATGCCGACCAACTTCATTTTGTCGAGACCTTCCTGCGCTGCGAAGGAACATTGAAGCGCGTCGAAAAGGAGCTGGGAATCTCCTACCCTACCGTTCGCGCTCGCTTGGAAGATGCAATCCGGGCGATGGGATTTGAAGTCGTCAGTGACTATGTCGAGCAGCCTGGACGGTTGAGCGATGCGGAACGGGGCCATATCCTCGACCGGCTGGATCGGGGTGAGATATCCTCAGAAGAAGCCCTGGCATTATTGCGCGGGGAGATATAGGAGATGGGAAGATGCCCACGCATCGTCTAACTCTGGGGCCAACTCCCCATATTGACATATCCGCCTGCGGTGGTCACCTTGAGATACGCGGTTCCGCCCGGGAAAACGCCGTGCTGGAAAGCACTAGCCCCAATTTTGAGGTGGACACTCGCGAAGGCGATGTGCTGATCGTGAGCCCCGATGCAAGCTGCACCCTCCGTGTACCTGAGGGCAGTTCGCTTACCATCGGTCGCGTAGCTGGCAACTGCCGGTTGAAAGATGTGAACGGGGTGGTTAGTGTCGGGCAGGTTGAAGGTTCGTGCTCGTTGCGTCGGGTCGGGCCGCTGAGGATTGAGTGGGTACAAGGGGAGCTACGGGTGCGGGATGTGCAAGGCTCCCTCGCTGTGGGGCACGTTAACGGTCACTTTAGCCTGCGGGACGTTTCAGGGCCAGTAACCGCCGAGCGTATAGATGGGCACTTCTACGGGCACAATATCCCATCCGGGATGCGCATTGACCACCTAGCTGGTAACCTCGCCCTTCGTACGGACTTTGACCCGGAGTCCGTGTATGAACTGAAGGTTGAAGGCAATGCTGATTTCAGCGTGCCTGACGATGCGAACGTCCGGTTTACCATTGAGGCAGGAGGGCGCATTGGGGTCGATAAAGACCCCGCCCTATCAGTGAGCGCTGGGCAGCGCACCATTATCTTTGGCGATGGCTCCGCGTCAGTGTACGTTAAGTCGGGCGGAAATGTCCACCTCAAACGCTGGAATTTCTACACGAGCAACCAGGAGTATCCATTTACTTTCGACGATTTCAGTGCCCACCTAGACGATGTGTTTGCCCAGATTGACGCGCAATTTAGCACCATCGAACCGACGCTTCATGGACTGCCTGACCAAGTCCGTAGCCGCGTTGCGCGCAAGCTGGATAAGGCCCGCCGCCGTATGGAGGACGCGCAGCGCCGTGTCGAGGAAGCTGTGCGCAGTGCCGCGCGTGACGTAGGGGATTCAAACATCCATTTTGCCTCTGTTAATCTTGGATTGGCCGGCGGCCTGGGCGGCGCGGAGCCTGTCTCCGAACAGGAACGGCTGGCCGTGCTCCAAATGCTCGAAGAAGGAAAGATCACCGTTCAAGAGGCGGAGCAACTGCTAGCCGCTCTGGAAGGAAGGAGCTGATCCTGTGGCTGCGCTGTTGGCGCACTGTCATATCAGTGCAGATCAGGAAGGGGCAATATATCCCATCAGCCCGGCCCGCGACCTCTATCAAGTTGCAGAGCTAATCGAGTTGTGCTTTGCCTCGCGGCTGGATGCCAATGGGCGGGCCGCAGTAGGGGAGATGAAAACCATAGGTCAGTTAGGGCCGTTACTGTGGATTCTGGCCCCGTTTGACCTGTTGGGGCTTGGATTCGGGCATGGATATGTGTGGCGCGTCGGCAGGCGAGTGGTCGGGAACGCTAGTTTGTACCCAGGTGGATTGCATCCCTGGTTAGGGCGAGGCTGGCTGGTTGCCAATGTGGCAGTGCACCCCGACTATCGCCGGCGCGGGATCGCCCGTCAGCTTATGCAAGCGACTCTCAACCTAGCAAAGCGGCTTGGAGGAGGGTGGGTCGCGCTTCAAGTGGAAGCAGACAACGTACCTGCCTTTATGCTTTACCAGGGCCTAGGCTTCCAGGCTTTTGAGACGCTGACCCAATGGGAGAATGAGCGGGTCACCATCCAGCCATCGGTGGGGCGAACGGCAACAGAATCCACAATACGCAAGCGCTGCCGTGCCGATGCTGCTGCAGAGGTCGAGCTGATCTACAGGCGAGCACGCCAGGGCGCGATGGCGTGGACCCAGCCCCTCGAACACGGCGAGGTTCGAGGGAGTCTGCTGGGGGGATGGTTCTCCGGGCCCTGGCTTGAACGTTGGGTGTTGTTCGATCCGCTGCGGCCTGGCTGGCTAGGCGGCGCGATCTGGATCGAGACAGCCGGGTGGGGCCGTTCCCGCCTCAGTCTGTTTCTTGATCCTGCTGTAAACAATCCGGCAACACGACAGGCCCTACTAAGGCATGTGCTTAGCTCTCCTGATCTCGAAGGCCGCCACCTGCGTATTGAGACTGTTGCTGATGATAAGCCAGTCGAAGAGTTGCTGGAAGCGTTACACTTCCAGAGAGCACGCTCGCTAGTTCAGATGCGCATTACCTTGAACGCTTGATAACCACCCCTTAAAGGGCACTCACTATGTCAAATGTCGAAGAACGTCTGAAAATCCTCAACATGGTCTCAGAAGGCAAAATCACGGCTCAGGAAGGCGCGCAACTGCTCAATGCCTTGCGCAGCTCAGAACGGCGCGGATCAGCAGCCTCCGCGGAAGCAGGTGGCGCGGCGCGCTATCTGCGTGTGCGTGTCTCCGACAGCCGCTCCGGCAAGGTAAAAGTCAACATCAACATCCCGGTTAGCCTGCTTCATGTCGCTGTTCGAATCGGGGCGAAGTTTGCCCCGGAGATGGAGGGGCTAGATTTTGCTGAGCTAATGGATCTGATCAGCCAGGGCGTGCGCGGAAAGGTCGTTGACATAACCGACGAAGAGGACAACGAACGAGTAGAGATATTCGCGGAATAAGCTGTTCCATCAGGCCGCGCCGAATCAAAACTGCCACTCCCTGCTGCCTTGAGAAGGCTTGAATCAGCTTGTCAAGACGAGCCGTGGAGCCGCGTGACCGAGGCCCCCTCCTACCCTCCCATAGCCTACCCTGTTGCCCGATTCTACGTCTTCATGTTAACCAACTACACAGGCCCCAGCTATTTGCTTGACTCGTACAACATGTGTTGTATACTGTCATCAAAATATCCGTTGTATATGCGGAGGTGTCAGTATGGGCATGCGTGTATCCTGCCTGCAGGATAATCTTGCGCGCGGTCTGAACATCGTCAGCCGGGCAGTAGGTGTGCGCAGCACACTGCCGGTGCTTTCCAACGTCCTCATTGCCACGGACAATGGCCGGTTACGGTTGGCAGCGACAAATCTTGATCTGAGTATTGTATCCTGGATCGGAGCCTCGGTGGAGGAGGATGGAGCGATCACGGTCCCGGCACGCACGCTCAACGACCTCGTTAATATGCTTTCGCCTGAGCGAGTTGACATGGATGTAGCTGTGCGGACCACTTCCCTGCATCTGACCTGTGGAGCAACCACTGCCAACATCAGAGGCATCGACGCACAGGAGTTCCCCATCATCCCCGAAGCCGGTGAGGAAGATGACAGCCTGCTGATTCCGGCGGGTGAGTTGCGAGACATGATTGGCATGGTCGCCTTTGCTGCCGCCCGTGATGATAGTCGCCCCGTTTTGACAGGTGTGCTGGTGAATTTCCAGGATGGGCTGCTCACCATGGCTGCCGCTGATGGATTCCGCCTCTCCGTACGGGAGTGCGCGGTTGAGACGGACTACTATGGCAGCTTCTCGTTGGTGGTTCCGGCCAGGGCTATGCAGGAGCTTGCTCGCATCATTGGCGATGAAGATGAGACTGTTAAGCTAGTGCTGCCTCAGGAACGCTCTCAGGCCATCTTTCATATGCCGAACGCCCAGGTGGTGACAACGCTCATCGATGGTGCATTCCCCGATTACCGTCAGATCATTCCGCGCGACAATCCTACCCGGACAGTTGTTGACACACTCAGCCTGCTGCAAGCTTGCCGCCGTGCCGATATCTTTGCCCGTGAGGCAAATCACACCGTTCGCCTTAGCATTGAACCGCAGGATGGTATGGCAGGTGTGCTCCGGGTCAGCGCGCAAGCTTCAGAAACGGGCGAGAATGAGGTTATCCTTGATGCGAGCATTGAGGGGGAGGCATTGGAGATTGCCTTCAATGTGCGCTACCTGATCGAGGTGCTGAATGTAGTTCACCATGACCGCGTCATGATCGGAACCTCCAGCGCGGAAAAGCCGGGTGTTATCAAAGCTGTTGGGGACGATAGCTTCACTCACGTTATCATGCCAATGCATATTGGTCGGTAGCCTGGTGAGCCTAGAGATTAAGAGCCAGCAACTGTTAGCGCTGGGAGTTTGTGGTTGCTGGCTTCCCCTTCGTGCGCTACATTAGGTGTTTGGCCTAAAAGATGACTCCACAAACTCCTATCCTGCCAAGCCTTGAGTCGGCTTTGCAGAAGCTTCAAGCTGCTGGCCATAGGATCACCCATGCTCGCCTTGTGATCCTGACCGTGTTGAGTGAAAGTAGCGGTCATCTCACCTCCGCCGAGATCATTGAGCGCGTCGAGGCACAAGACCCCTCTATTGGTCGAGCTAGCATCTTTCGCACCCTTGATCTGCTGACCAGCCTGGCTATTGTCCGCCCCACTTTTCTGACCCCTATCACGCCCAGTTACATACTGATGGCCCCCACTGGGCATCACTCCCACATTATCTGCACCCACTGCAATCGCGTCATTGAAGTTGATGATTGCTACGTTGACGGCCTCACTGATGTTCTCCAGGGACGATACGACGTTCGACTTATCGGCCACCTTGTTGAGTTCTATGGCCTGTGTGAGGCGTGTAGTTCTGTTCCTCCTGGCCGCGATGGAAGCAGGTAAGTGAATCAACGCCTACCACTACTCTTGGCTGTGGCCTGCGTGTTAGGGCCGCTTTGCCTGGCCCTGGGCGTTGATTCAGTTGCGCGCGCGCAGAACTCGGTTGCGGAGTTGATCTCGGATCGAGGTGCGTACCTGGCTCAGATCGCGGGCTGTGCTGCCTGCCATTCCCCCGCTGGCGGCCCTCTCTTCAGTGGGAACATAGTCGAATGGCACGGTAGCTCAATACATGCACCCAACCTGACCCCCTCTGCCAGCGGGCTGGGCAATTGGACAGATGAAGCAATCCGGGCCGCGATCACGCAAGGGATCGTCCCGAATGGCCGGCAATTGCACCCTGTGATGCCCTATCTGTACTATAACGGGATGGCGGATACAGATGTAGATGCTCTAATCAACTACCTGCGCTCGTTAGAGCCAGTCGAGACGCCGGCTGAGTCGGCCAACGACCTTTCCAGAGTCACATTGCCGCCAACTCCGCCTCCTCGAAGTGGGATTGTTTCCCCCCATCCCGCTGATGAGATAGCCTACGGAGAATACCTCGTCGAGGCCGTCATGGCCTGTGGTTCATGTCACACCCCCACGCTGGATAATGGAGAACCTGATCCGGCCCTTCACTTAGCAGGGGGCACTGCTTTCTCTGGCGAATGGGGGACAGTGTATGCAAGTAACCTGACTCCTCAAACGACAAGTGGGCTTGGACGCCTCTCGGACGAAGCGGTGATCCTGGCAATTGTTGCCGGGCGGCATCCTGATAGGCGTCCCATCTATGCCATGCCCTGGCAAGCTTATAGCATACTGAGTGGGCAGGATGTTCAGGCAATAGTCACCTACCTGCGGAGCGTTGACCCCATCCTCAATGATGTGCCACCAGCCCAGTTGAACGCTGGGTACGAGCGATATGCCACCTCTGATAGTTCCCCTTCGGTTGCTGGCGTCGCGCTTACAGTCATCATGGCAGTGCTTATGGGTGGATTGTTGGCCTATTTGATCGTGCGGCAGTATCGCTACATGCAACGCATACGTGAAACAGATTGGGAGGAGCACTTCCGGGCGGTGGTATCCGAGATACGTACCAGCAAGGGTCAGTCCGGGTTGCAAACCAGAGACCGTCACCGGAGTAATGGGCCAGGTCGGTAGGCACTTCTTATCGAGCCGACGGAAAGCCCATCTTATCTAAGCGATGCCGTTAAACTGGCACAACCGAGGTTGGAATCTAGACCCCCTCGTTCCTCAGATCGCCGCAGCGATCCTCCTTCTGACAAGCTTCATCACACTGACACTGCTGGCGAGCAGCGCCCCTCTAGGTGTGATGGTCAGTAAGGAGACAATTCGCGGTGACTTGACCGAGACCATTGGGCCAGGGAGCGTGACACCTACCTACATGAGCACGCTCCAACCTACCCCTTCCACTGCTCCCCCTATAGAGTATGTTCCGCAGGGGGGTATCACGATTGGGCTTAAGCCGCTGACGCTCAATGACCGGGCGATTGCGTCCGAGCTGGAGGGAGCCATACGATCAGCGCTGGTCAGCTCTGTGCTTACCTCGGCAGTAGCGTTCTATGAGATCGATTTATCGGATGGCGCCGTACCATCAGCATTTACACTGCCTCAAAGCTATCCTGGGATTGACCTCTTGGTGGCCTGGAAGAGTGTTTCGGGCAGGATGCTCAGCTTCTATCTTGCTGTGCCATCCGAGCCACCTCTGCTTGCGGTCGACGGCTCCCTTGAAACGGGGCCGCCATCAGGCCCCGGCGCGACTCCGATTCATGTATTGCCGGGCGATGGTCTTGACTATCCGGCTGCCCTAGCCGTGTCCGTATTGGAGATCAAGGGTGGATTGGCTGAACAGGCCTTGGAACGACTACGTTATTTGCAGGTATCCGCTGCCGATCCGTTCCCTGACGCAGCCAGCGAACGGACGGCTGTTGTGCAATACATGATCGGTCTGGCCGAGGAACAACGAGGGAATCTGCCCACCGCTCTACAATCCTATAGCCAGGCACTCCGCCTCAACAGTACATTCGCCGCTGCCTACCTAGGTCGGGGGAACATATACCAAGCGCTCGGCGATAAGGATGCTGCCCTGGCGGATTACGAGTTAGCGCTGGTGCTCGAACCGAATGCGGTCGTGCCTGCATACAACCTGGCGCTGGTCAGATTGGCAACCGGCGACTCCGAGGCTGCGCTAGCTGAAGCGCAACGCCTGACTGGGGTATTCCCCAGCGTCGCTTGGTCACACAACCTCGTGGGGCTGATTCACTACCGCCGGGGGGAGTATACACAGGCGTTGAATGCATTTGAGCGCGCGAATGCTCTGCAAGGCAATGTGCCCGTTCTGGTTTTCAACTTGGCGCGCACCCTTCACGCGCTTGGCGACTACAGGCAGGCGCTGGCAACCTATGACCTTTTGCTTGACCTTGATCCAAATAATCCAGTGTACCATCTGTACATGGGCCTTACCTATCAAGCACAGGGCCGATATCCTCCGGCTGAACACGCTTTCAATCGCGCAATCGACCTTGATCCTGCTTACCTCGATGCCTATTTGCTGCGTGCGCAACTTCATCTGCTCAATGGAGAGCTGGACGATGCTATTGACGATGCTCATGAGGCTCTCACCATTGATCCTGAAGCAGGCGCGGCCTATGTTATTATCGGCGACGTGAGGCTTGCCCAGGAGGATTTTAGCGCAGCCGAAGCCGCTTATTCCCAAGCTCTTGATCGAGGAGTCACAACCCCCGAAGTCTATGCGGCGCGAGGCTGGGCTTGGCATCGCCAGGGCTACCGTGAGGCGGCCATCCGGGACTATGAGGCCGCACTGGCTGAAGGCTTAACCGAGCCGCTGGTATTCTATCGATTGGGTCTTGTCTTGCTGGATGTGGGGCGATACGACGAGGCGCTCAGCGCCCTTCTCGGGGCGGTGAATGGGGGGCATGACGACGCGGAAACGCACGTTGCCCTTGCGGTCGCCCTGGAGGCCACCCAACATCACGAAGAGGCAGAGCAAGAGTTCCGGCGTGCTCTGGCACTCAATTCAAACTATGGGGATGTGGACTTCCTGACACAGCAATCTTTATGGTCGCAATCCACCATTCAACGTGCACAGGCGATCCTCAGAAGGCTTGGTGGATGATCGTTAACGAGGGGCTTACTCAAACAGCCGTGCGATCTCGTCCCGCACAGGGCGCTCGAGGGGGCGCGGCTTCCCGCTGACATCGATCACCTCCGGGGGGCCTTCTTCTACATAGCCAATCTCGTAAGCGCTGATTCCCTCAGCAGCAAGAGCAGCTATGATCGCGGGTGCATCCTCCGCATGGGCGGACAAGAGCAAGGCTCCACTGGCGATAGCGCCGAGTGGGTCAA
This sequence comes from Anaerolineae bacterium, assembly GCA_034434995.1. Taxonomy (GTDB): domain Bacteria; phylum Chloroflexota; class Anaerolineae; order Aggregatilineales; family UBA3940; genus DAOTYF01. The sequence goes on along the minus strand of DAOTYF010000071.1, from coordinate 31,314 downwards.
TGTGAACTGCTTCGCAAAGTAGGCGTCCCTCCTCGAGGAGGGCAGGAGCAGGATATACTATTAGCCGCTTGGCGGATGCTTCCGCCATCTCCCACAATCCCGTTGCCAGCCCGCCCTCGGTTGGATCATGCATGGCATGGATGCGGCCTGCACTCATGGCGATCCGCGCATCCCTCACAACGCTGATACCTGGCGAGTGCAGATAGTTGGCACAGTGGGCAACAAGGTCGGGGGAGAGGGAGTCTTGGAGGTCGGAGGCACGCTCACGGGCGATGAGCGCTATTGCTTCCACCGGGAAGCCCTTCGTCAAGATCAGGGTGTCACCGGGCTGCGCTCCCCCCGTCAAGATGAACCGCTCTTTATCGACCAGCCCCAGCATAGTTCCTGCCACAATGGGGCGGTTAATACCGTAGGTGATCTCACTGTGTCCGCCAATCAGTGCTACATCCAGTTGATCGCAGGCAGCCTCAATCTGATCAAAGATTCTTTCGACTAGTGCCTGATCGGTGCGGCCTTCAGGCAGGAGCAGAGTCGCCATGAACCAGGCGGGGACACCGCCCGCTGTAGCAATGTCGTTGGCATTGACATGGGCCGCGTACCAACCGATTTCGTCCGTGGCAAAGGTGATGGGATCTGTCTTAGCAAGCAGGTAATGCGCTCCGCCCAAGTCAAGCGCTGCCACATCCTCGCCATAGCGCGGGCCTAAAACGACACGCGGATCGCGGATCGGGTTACGGGTCAGCAGAGAGAGTAGGACATCAGGGGGCAGTTTTCCCAGCGGGTAAGTGTCTGACATGGGCCAGGCTTTCAGCGAGGTGACAACAGGTATAGGCCGGGGTGATCCCCTATATGGATACCGGCAGCGCGCACAGGGCTGCCTATCTCTGTGCCTGGGGAGGACCCTAGATCCAGGTTGGCTCCTGGTACGTGCCAAAGACTCGCTTCAGCACACCGACGATCTCCCCCAGAGTGGCATAGGCCTTGACCGCCTGGATGAGATGGGGCATCAGGTTCTCATTCCCCCTGGCTGCTTCCTCCACCGCTCTCAGAGCTGCGCCCAATGCCTCGTTGTCGCGGGTGCGACGAAGTTCTTCCAGCCGCGCCATCTGCCGCTCGTAACCCTGCGGATCCATCTCGAGAATCGGGATAGCCAGAGGCTGATCGTCCTCGTATTCGTTGACGCCAACGATGATACGCTTACGCTCATCGATTTCGCGTTGGTAGCGGTAGGCAGCGTCCGCAATTTCTCGCTGGAAGAATCCGGCCTCAATGGCGGGCAGAACACCGCCTAATTCCTCAATCTGCCGGAAGTAATCGTAGGCCTCGGCCTCGATCCGCCGGGTCTGGGCTTCGACGAAGTATGATCCACCCAGCGGATCGATGGTGTTGGCCACGCCTGACTCATGGGCGATGATCTGCTGAGTGCGCAGGGCTATCGTCACCGCATGTTCCGACGGCAAGGCCAGTGCCTCATCCATGCTATTGGTGTGGAGCGACTGCGTCCCCCCCAGTACCGCTGCCAGGGCTTGGATCGCTACACGGACGATGTTGTTTTCTGGCTGCTGGGCGGTCAACGAAACCCCGGCAGTCTGGGTGTGGAATCGCAACAGCAGCGCCCGCTCCGACTGGGCGCCGAATCTCTCTCGCATGACCGCTGCCCAGATCCGCCGAGCGGCACGGTATTTGGCGATCTCCTCAAAAAAGTCGTTATGAGCGTTGAAGAAAAAGCTGAGGCGTGGTGCAAAGTCATCCACATCCAGGCCGCGCTCAATGGCCCAGCGAACGTACTCAAATCCGTCGGCCAGAGTGAAGGCAAGCTCTTGTGCCGCCGTCGAGCCTGCCTCGCGGATGTGGTAGCCGCTAATGCTGATCGTATTCCACTGCGGCAGTTCCCTTGTACCAAACTCGATGGTATCGGTCACCAGACGCATGGAAGGTTCAGGCGGGAATATGTACTCCTTCTGAGCAATGTACTCTTTAAGGATATCGTTTTGGATCGTGCCCCGCAGGATCTCCCGGGAGAAACCCTGCTTTTCCGCAGCCGCAATATACATGGCCCAGATGATAGCAGCGGGCGAGTTGATCGTCATGCTGGTGGAAACCTCACCCATGGGGATGCCGTCGAACAGAATCTCCATGTCCTTGAGTGAGGAAATCGCCACACCACACTTGCCGAATTCACCAAGCGCTTCTGGGGCATCGGTGTCGTACCCCATGAGGGTAGGCAAGTCAAAGGCGACGGAGAGGCCGGTCTGCCCCTGGTCGAGCAGGTAGTGGAAGCGTGCATTGGTCTCCTCTGCCGTGCCGAAACCAGCAAACATACGCATCGTCCACAGGCGACCTCGATGCATTGTCGCGTGGATACCCCGCGTATAGGGGTACTCACCGGGAAAGCCCAGCTCTTTGAGATAATCGAACTCTGGCAAATCGAGCGGTGTATACAGGCGCTCCACCGGCACACTTGAAGTAGTGATAAATGCTTCAGCGCGTTCTGGCATACGTCTCAGTGTGGGATAGAGCGTGCGCTCTTCCCACTCACGTCTCGCCTCCGCGATCCGTTCCAAGCTCTCGACCTGTTCCTCGCTGCGGGCTTTGCTGACCATGCTGGAACTCCTCAATGGGCCATTGAAGATACGCGGACTGCCATGATATCAAGCTCCCAGTGCTGGACAGATTGTAATGGCCATTGGATAGATCAACAACCTGTTGATGCCTTGGACGCACAGTTGGACTCACCGATCGGAGTTGACAAGGGGCCATCCCGACACTACCGTTAAGAGCATGAACCCTGTGCAAAGAGTTGAAGCCCTGCTGGCACAACGGAACCTGCGTGGGCTGGCGAGGGCGCTGAAAGATCGAAACACCCTGGTACGGCGTCGGGCTGCCCAGGCGTTGGGGGAGTTGGGTGATCCCGCCGCTGTGCCTTTACTGGAAAGGGCCATCTGGAAGGATGGTGATCAGTACGTTCAGCAGTGGGCTATTGAGGCGCTACGAACCATCGGCGGGCCGACAGCCACGGATGCGCTGACCGCGATCCTCTTTGGGGCAGACAGGCGGCTTGCCGCGCTAGCGGGGCAGGCTCTGGCCTATCTCAACACGCCGCAAGCGATCACCGCCTTGCGCCTACGGGAAGCCCTGATCCGCAATGACTGGGCAGCCATCAGCGCGCTTGGAACAGAGGTGCATCGCCCGCTATCCACGTTGCTGCGGAGCGACCTGTATAGAGGGTGGCCCTCCGCCAAGCGCAAAGAAGTGCTGAAGCTGTCGGTCGAGCTGGGGGCGATACCGCTCCGCCATCACCGCCGTGATCTGGCCGCCATGGGCCTGTTTATCAGCGAGGTACACACTATTGGTGACCTGCTGGCAGGGTTGAGACACCGCAATCCCGCCGTGCGGGTCGCGGCGGCAGATAAGCTGGGAGCTAGTGGCAGGATATGGACAGCTCGGCCCCTATTCCGGTGCTTCCGGCGAGAGATGCGCTCCGGCGGTGACCGGAGCGTGGCAATTGCCACTGCGCGGGCCATGTCCATGTTGGGTGATGAGCGTGCAATCAGTTCCCTGATGGAGCGACTCTCTCACCCCGATAACCGTGTCACAGCCGATGCGGCCCGCACTCTCGTTGAAATTGGAACTCCTAAGACATTGGAGCGGTTGTTCTGGTTTGTGGCTACACCAGCGTCCCCAGCTCACCAGAGCATTCCAACTGTCCTTGCAGCCCTGGAAGCCGGTGGGCCACAGGTCGTCACCGCCTTGCGCCATCTGGTGGAGCATGAGCAGCCCAGGGTACGTCGGCTGATGATCGAGTTAATTGCCCGGAGCAGATATCCTGATGGCGCAGCACTGCTGGCCCCTCTGGGAAAGGACCCCGACCCTGATGTACAACGTGCGGCTCTTGACGCGCTGGCTGAGCTGAACACATCGGCTGCTGCTGACGTTCTATACGGGCTGCGCGACACGGCGCCGACCCACTGGATTATTCGCGCGCTGACGGCGATGTCAACCTCGCGCGCCACTTTGCTGCTGCGCTCTCTTGATCCATCAGCTACAACTCTGCGCGGAACAGTGCTCGAAGACCAGAGACCACTGGCCGGAGCCTCGGTACAGGCGATCCAGGAGCGCTTTGTGGAGCGCAAAGCGCAATGGGACTGGAGGGCCATCAGCAGGCGGGCTGAGACGGATGCCGCTGGGGCGTTTGCCCTGACGTTGTTTGTGATGGAGCCAGGAAAGCCGATCCGTTTGAAGGTAACCACCCCCTTGCAGCCCGACGGCGCAGGCGGGGAAGTCTTTACCGCCGAGATCGCCCTGATCCATGGCCGCGATCACCGGGTGTGGGCCAACATCGATCGCTTCATCAAGCGGATGATGGTTGATATGCAGGTGGCCGAAGGCGAAACCGTGCTGCGGTAGTAGTATAGGTTTGAAACTTGCATTGTGCGTCGGAGGGTGGCTTTCCGGACTGGGATAGGAATTCAGACCAGAGGCCAAGTGGGCCGGACATCGAAGTCTAGCCCATCGCGTTGCCCCGCAAGATAGCGGAAGTGTCCAGCAGCAGCGATCATAGCCGCATTATCCGTGCATAGAAACAGGGGTGGCACGCGCACTGGCAGCCCCGCCCGCTCGATCATGGCGGCACGCAGAGCTGAGTTAGCCGAGACGCCCCCGGCGATAAATACCTCGCGTGCAAGGAACTCCCTAGCCGCGCGCTCGACCTTTCCGACCAGCACGTCCGTAACGGCTGCCTGAAAGCTGGCGGCAAGGTCTGCAACAGGCAGGTTGGGCGATAACGGCTTGTCGATCTCGTAGCCCGGATCTAGCTCTCGAAGGGTACGTAGCACAGCAGTTTTGAGACCAGAGAAGCTGAAATCGTAGTTCTCCTCACCCCGATCGCCGCGCAGCCAGATGCGAGGAAAGTCGAAGGCTGTCGGGTCGCCATGCTGAGCCGCTTTCTGGATTGATGGGCCACCAGGATAAGGCAGCCCCAGCAAGCGGCCCACTTTGTCAAATGCCTCTCCCGCCGCGTCATCGAGCGTGCCACCCAGCCGCCGATATCGGCTGTGACCTTCCATCAGCAACAGCTCAGTATGGCCCCCGGAGACAATGAGCACCACAATAGGGAACTCAATAGGGACGCGCTCCGAGTCAGATGAAGCGGGCGGCTGGCCCGGTACAAAGCGGAACTGCGGCCCGGCCAGCCACAGTGAGTAGATATGCCCCTCCAGATGGTTGATGGCGAGGATCGGCAGGCCACATCCAAGTGCAAGACCTTTAGCCATATTCACGCCGACAACCAGCGACCCGGCAAGGCCCGGCCCACACGTCACAGCGATGGCGTCGAGATCGCCCAACGAGATACCGGCTTCATGAAGCGCCTGTGTGACCACGGGGACCAAGCTCTCCACATGGGCACGGGATGCTATCTCCGGGAAGATGCCACCATACTGCGCATGCAGATCGATCTGCGAGGCAACAATATTGGAGCGGATATCCGTACCATCCATCACGACTGCGGCAGCAGTCTCGTCGCAGGAGGTTTCAATGCCGAGAATAATCGTCAATGGCAAACCCTCGAATCCTCGCCTCTCTATGCTCTCACTGGCAACAGGCCAGCCATAGCGGTCATGAGAGGGGGAAATCAGACATAGCGCTGCATTGTCCAACCCTCACTCTACAGGAACAACCAGTTCCTTCGGGAAGGGAGTGAGGGAGTGGAACCTGCCTTCATTGTCCACATAGATTGTATCTTCGATACGAACGCCGAAACCACGATCTGGGTAGTAAAGCCCCGGCTCGATGGTAAAAACCTGCCCCGGCTGGATGGTCTCCTCAGCAAACGATGAAAAGCGCGGGCGGGCGTGGATTTGCAGGCCCACGCCATGTCCCAGGCTATGTACATAACCCTCCGTCGTGCTGGGGTCGGAGCGGATCGTCGGGTGGCCCAATGCCTCGAACACATCACAGACGATGTCCTGGTAACGGTAAGTCTTCTCACCAACCGCCAGGGTCTTCATAACCTCGTTAAAGGCCGCCATAACCTGTTCGTACGCATGTTGGACTTCCTGGGGCGCGTAACCTAAGCAGAAGGTGCGAGTCATATCGTGGAAATAACCGCCCCCTAGCTCGCGCGGGAACAAGTCGAAGACAATACTGCAGCCTATCTCCAGCTCATCAGAGTCTCCCCCGCGCGAGTGTGGGATACCCGCATCGCGCCCGATGGCAAAGATCATCCCTTCGGCTTCCTCGAGGTGATAATGGAGCAACCGCGCTCGAGCAAACCGCTTCACATCGCCAATGGTCAAGGGGAGACCGTCCTCGTTGATGAGTCGGGAGTCCTGAACGGGGTGTCTTTTGACAAAGTCAACCGTTTCTGTCATGACCTGGTTGGTGCGCTCAGCGACGGATTTCAGGGCAGCTAACTCATCCGCATCTTTGGTCGTGTAAGCCTCGTCAAAGATGCTGGTCTCGGTCTCGCCCGTAATGGTAGTGTCTGGGAGCATCTCCGCAAGGCGGCTCAGCATCATGTAGGACTGGCCGGGGTCGCCCAGCCCGTAGAAACTGACCACCCCCTTCAGCCCATGGCGTTCAAGGATGGCAGCGATCATGCGCAACCGCCCTTCAAAGAGGCTACCTGTCTCTTTCGCTAGCTCGTATAGGTTGTAATCGTTATAAGTCTCCACTGCCAGGCCGCTTCTGGCTGCCTCCTCGCGTTCCATCGAGCCACAGACCAGGACAGGGCTTGCTCCGCGCTGCTTAACAACGATTCCTTCGCTGATGGCTGCACGGCTAGTCAAGTAGTTCAGGATATGATTCTCTTTGGCATGGCCCATAACGACGATAGCGTCAAAGCCACGCGCCTCCATGAGTTGGTCAAGGTCAGACTTCAACTTTGTCTCCCGTTAGTAGCAGTCCGCTGCGGATAGCCGCCGTTTGTTAGCTGTGGTGGACTGCTTGCTTAATAGATCGCAGGGCAACCAGCAGATCGTCTTCATCGCGGTCGAGGACGGTGCGGGGATCGACAATCAGGCAGTCGTCCTCGATCCGTACAATCACCGGCGGATCGCCTGCGCGCAGGCGACTGGCAGCCTCGTCGGGTGAGGGAACCCGGATCGCCAGCAGGAATGTGGGCAGCATCTCGCCGGGCAGGCTGCCTCCACCGATAGCGCTGTGGCCGGGAATCACCTCGCCGGGCAGGCCCGCTGCGGATAGCATGTCTGCCCATCGGCGGGCGCGGGCCTCTACTTCAGGAAGAGGCAGGCCGATCATACGCCAGACTGGAATCTGTTCCAGCGCATCGCCCTTGAGATAATGAACCAGGGTGGCTGCCAGTGCAGCCAAACAGAGCTTATCGGGCCTGAGGGCGCGCATCAACGGATGGTGCTCCAGTTGCTCAATGACAGCACCTCTGCCAACCAGAATCCCAGCCTGGGGGCCGCCGAGCAGCTTGTCACCGCTGAACATGACGAGATCAGCCCCTGCCGCGAGGCTGGCCTGGGCGGTCGGTTCCGGCGCAAGGCCAAACTGGGTCGTGTCGATCAACGCGCCGCTGCCGAGGTCATCCACCACCATCAGATCGTGTTCCCTGGCTAACCCAACAAGGTCGGCGAGGGAAGGCTCCGTGGTAAAGCCAAGAAGGGCAAAGTTCGAGCGGTGGACACGCAGGATCAGGGCCGTATTAGGCTCGATAGGGGTAGCATAATCGTGCAAATGAGTACGGTTGGTCGTGCCCACTTCGATCATCCGTGCGCCGCTCTGAGCCATCACATCCGGCATACGAAAGCCGCCCCCGATCTCGACGAGCTGGCTGCGAGAGATGAGCACGCCACGCCCTTGCGGATAGTCGCGGGTCGGCCCGGCAAGAGCTGCCAGGGAGAGCAAAACGGCTGCCGCATTGTTGTTGACAACCAGGGCGCCTTCTGCACCAGTGATGTGTTTGAGAAGAGCCTCGGCGTGCACGCTGCGCGTTCCGCGCCCACCCGATTCGAGATCGAATTCCAGGGTACTGTAGCCTACGGCAACCTCACGAACAGCCTGGATCGCAGAATCTGCCAACGGGGCACGCCCCAGATTGGTATGCACGATCACCCCGGTCGCGTTAATAGCACGGCGGAGGGTCGGGGCTAACCAGCTATCCATCTTTGCCCGAGCCCGGTGGATGAGCCAGGCATTGTCTAGTGAACTTTCGGAGCCGCTTCGCAGACGGGCGCGTGCATCGTCAAGTGCAGCCCGCAGCGCCTCGATAGTCAGGGTACGACCATAGGATTCGATCAGTGATGAGGTCAAGGGGTGTCCAAGGAGTCGCTCCACGCTGGGGAGCTGCCGCAGGGAGGAATCGGCCATCACGACAATCACTCAGGATGCCACTGCACCCGCTCGCGGAGGCGCAGGAGCGATTCGATCACCACCAGAGCAAGGAGCAGAACAATCGCTAGCGGAAATGAGAGCAATCTCGGGATGCGGAGCCAGGCGCAGGTGGTTCCAAATAAGCCAACCCATATCGCTTGGCGCACCATAACACCCGGAGCGACATACAGGGCATAGTCACGGCTGAAGCGTTGGTGGAGGAAGCGCACAAACGGCAGAGCTGTGCCGGTGAGCGCGATCTGGAGCAGGACATAGAAGGCCCAACGGTTGGGTACAGTTGGCAGTTGATTGGTTACCAGCCAAATCAGGCCGGGCCAAGCTCCGATGGCTAGCACTACTCCTGCGATTACCACGCTCAAATGGGCCGCTTCGACGTGCTCCCGGCGGGGGGAATGAGGTTTAAGGATGTCTCTGGAAGTCATGCGGGAATTATATAGGGCGCATGAAAGCGACCACCAGCAAAGCCAGCTAGCCGACGATCATCGGCCCACTTGCGACCATACATTTCACGAAGTACGACCAGCGCTGAGAAGAACCTCGTAACCATGCACCCAATCAGATATCTAGAAGCTGATCGCGCCGATCACCAACAGGATTAACAAACCCAGAACCGATACGTCGAGGAACAGAAAGATCGAGAGGATCATCTGCTGTTGTGGTGTCATGCCAAAAGCTCCGGTCCGAGCCGCGGCCCGCCTCCGACGGCGCGGCTTGGCCGTCTTCGGTTGAGGGGTTGGTTTTGCGGAGGGTTTGGCGGCGGATCGGGGAGCCGTGCGGGCACGTGTCGTTGCCGGAGAAGCCGACGGAGCAGGGGCGGACGGCTCTTCAAATGCTGAAAAATCGAAGGCATCCAGATCGGGCAGACGATCGGCAGAGGACGCAGACGACGGTACAGCGTCGAACCCCAGATCATCCGGATCGGCGAATGCGCCGAACAGATCGTCGTCGTTCCCGGATGGATTGCCCCGCAGGGGTAAGAGATCATCGTCCATGAATTTAGCCTCCCACAATAGCTGTCTGTGACAGCCTAAACCAATTTGGCGGCGCTGTCAACTCTCGGCTAGGCGGAGGTAATGCTCAGCCAGCTCGGCGTGGTACCGATCCCAGGTAAACTGTTGAACGTACTGGCGAGCGGACTCGCCCATTGCCCGTCGGAGATTCTCGTCACGGTAGAGGCGAAGCAAACGATCAGCCAGAGTATCGGGATCACGGATGGGGATGACATAGCCATCCTGACCATCGCGGATCTCCGCTCCAACATGGTGGGTGATAATCACTGGTAGGCCACACGCTGCGGCTTCGTAGACCACCATGCCAAAGCCATCCTGAAGCGAAGGGAGGGCCAGGACGGAGGCCGTGCTATAAAGTTCGGGTAGCTTTTCTTGCGGGACAAACGGGAGATGGCGATACAAGCCCTTGTAACGCGGTAGGAAGGAGAGACTATCTTGAAAAGAACTACCGACAAAGATCAGTTCGGCGCGAGCAAGGTCAAGCCGCTTGAAAGCCTCCAAGAGGTATTGAACCCCTTTTTGAAGGCTCACTGTGCCAACAAAAAGCACCCGGAAGACCCCATCGGCCCTCGCGCCTGGTACAGGCGAAAATCGCTCCGGGGCAAAACCGAGATGAACCCGGCGTAGTTTCGATTCTGGAATCCCTTGCTCAACCATCGTGCGCCATACAAACTGGCTGGGAACCATAATAATATCGGTCTCGGCATATTCCCTTAGGTGCTTGGCCTCGATCCAGTGGCTGCTGGCGGGGAACCTCAGGCCGAAGCGGGCATATTCCTCTGATAGCAGGTTATGGACGAAGACCGGATGGGCGGAAGAGCGTTCGACGATGGTCTTCATGCCGAGCCGTTTGGCCTTGCGCATGGAAAACAGGCCAAAATGATTAAAGACATGGAAGATGTGACCACCATCTACATAGCGACGAGCCAGCAGATCAAACAGGTTGTTGTGAATCAGGTAGGAAAAATAGAGCGTGCCTGCTCCTGGCAGACGCCACATAAGCTGCCCGACGGCTTCTGCAAGCAGGAGTTGCTTGACACGAGCGCGATCAATCCCTTGTTCCCGTGGGTCGAAGTAGCCGACGATGAAACGTTTGAGGTAACCCGCTCGCTGCGCGCCGCGCGCTAAATGGTAGGCATGAAATGGCCCACCCGACGAGACAATAACGTCAACCTTAGGCACGGTTCTTCCTGAAAGGACGCCGACGCCGGGACCACACCGGCTGGTGGCCTGCAGCGCCCTATTTCGCCAGTTAGCTCACCTTAGAAGAGGGTGTAGATGAACGGTCCCAGTCCGGACGAAGTAGCGAGGATCAGCAGGAAGCCGAAAATCAGCAGCACAACGACCATCGGGATGAGCCACCAGAGCTTGCGTGCCCACAAGAAACCTAGAAACTCCCCCAAGACTCCCAGATTTGACCCCATATTTTTGAAAAACTGGAGCATGCCTCCCACTCCTTAGCTCTTCAGACCATCCTTGTAAATCATGAACCGGTCTATGACAAGCAATTCCAGCGCTCCCCGCTGAAACGTGTGGAGCGCGTTCTGGGGAGAAGTTACGATCGGTTCCCCACGCAGGTTGAAGCTGGTATTGAGCAGCACTGGAACACCGGTAGCCTGCCCAAAGCGCTCGATCAGCTCATAATACCAGGGATTATCAGAACGCCGAACGGACTGCAACCGCCCTCCACCATTGACGTGGGTCACTGCCGGAATCAGCGATTGCTTATCCTGGGGGATCGGACGAACAACCAGCATAAAACGCGGTGTGTGTTGCCCCCGATACTGCCCCATCTCAAAGAACTCCGGTGCGCGTTCCTCCGTGACCACCGGCGCGAAGGGCCGGAATGGCTCCCGGAACTTGATCTTCAGGTTGACGATCTCCTTCATTTCGGGTCGGCGGGGGTCGGCCAAGATGCTGCGGTTGCCCAGCGCACGCGGCCCCCACTCGAAGCGCCCCTGATGCCAGCCAACCACGCCGCCCTGGAGGATCGTCTCGACCGTCCGATCCAGTAGCACGTCTTCATCTTCGATGTATTGGTAGGGAATCCCTTCACGATCCAGGAAGGCTCTGATCTCACCTGGTGAGTAGCCCTTGCCATAGTAAGTATGTTCCATCACCATCTTGCGTGGTTGGCCGAGGATCACGTGATAGGCGTAGAGAGCTGCGCCCAGCGCCCCCCCTGCATCCCCCGCCTCTGGCTGGATATAGAGTTCCTCAAAGGGGGTCTGGTCGAGGATCAGGCCGTTAGCAACGCTGTTGAGTGCCACACCACCTGCCATCACCAGACGTTTGGAGCCAGTGCGCTGGTGAGCATAGCGTGCCATCTTGATCATGATCTCTTCTGTGACAGCCTGAATACTGGCTGCAATATCGGCGAAGCGCTGGTTCTCGCGTGCGGCGGCCCCATCCCGATCCGGGTGAGTCTTGGGTGTGAAGAACTCAGCCTCTCTTTGGCGCTCCGGGCCAAACAGCTCGACAAACTTCCGCCCGTAGGTCCGTCGGTGGGAGTGCTGAAAGGTGAAGTAATCCATGTTGAGGCGGAAGCTGCCATCAGGGCCGATCTCGACCGTCCGGTAGACCTTATCAATGTAGCGTGGCTCCCCGAAGGGGGCCATGCCCATTACCTTATACTCACCCTCATTAACCTCAAAGCCCAGGTAGGCTGTGAAGGCGGAGTAGAGCAGGCCCAAGGAATGAGGAAAGCGAATCTCACCGAACAGTTCAATGCTGTTCTGTCCCTCAGTGCTCCAGGTCCCCCTTGCATGACCAACAGTCGCCGTCGTCCACTCGCCCACGCCATCGATGGTCAGCACCGCTGCCTCGTCAAATGGTGAGCAGAAAAACGCGCTGGCCGCATGTGACACATGATGCTCGGTGAATAACAGCTTCGAGGGCGGTATACGGAGCTTATCGAGAAGCTGGGTCTTGATCCAGAGCTTCTCGTTAAACCACGCGATCATGGACTCCCGGAAGAAGCCTGCTGATAGGGGGTAAGTTCCCAGCGTGCTCAGCAGGATGCGCTCGAATTTGAGGAGGGGCTTCTCGTAGAAGACAGCGTAATCAAGCTCGTCGGCGGTGATGCCAGCCGCCTCCAGGCAGAAATCAATGGCATGGTGAGGAAAGCCCGAATCGTGCTTCTTGCGCGAAAATCGCTCCTCAGCGGCGGCGGCGATCAGTTCACCATCTTTGAGAATGCACGCTGCAGCGTCGTGATAGTAGCAGGAAATGCCAAGAATATGCATACCTGGAAACCCACTTATTCTGGAGTCGTTGAGCACATACGCTCTGTTACGATCTAGCTACCAAGCATGGCGGCCCACAATCGGCCCGAAATGAGGATCGCCTAGCAGTCGGCAGCCACGATCACCAGCAAGGAAGCACCGTTCTGCTCGGCAATCACCTGATATGAGTGATAACATAGGTCGTGGCAGCCTGCAACAGGGTCTGTTGCTCGCTAAGCCCCGCACCAGCGCAGACTTATATGGAAAGTCGAAACATCTTGAGATAGTGAACGGGACTTTGTCAGAGTACCGCTCCATTGCCTCTACATCTGGCCTCCTGCTCGGTGGTTTCCCGCATCCATTACACGCCCTGCGGCTGCCAACTCGCACTTGGTCTTTGCCTGGAACTGCCACCCAACGTGTCCAACGCCGCTACCTGACTTATCCCGACCATGTCAACAAGGGTCTCCGCGCTTCATCCATTCCCCAGAAGGGCTGCGGACTGTAGCAGAAAGAGCAATTAATTGGTAATCTCTTTAGCGCGGTCGTATCGAATACGCCTATCCCAGCACCTACGATGGCAGAGGAGTGACTGCCTGCTACGGCACAAATTGGCTTACCTAAGAGGAGAGCAGAAGTTGGCAACCGTGGAGTTACGACCTGGTGAGAGCCAGGAAAGTCTGTTGAAGCGCTTCCGCAAAGAGATCACCAAGAGCGGCATCTTGGGTGCGGTTCGCCGCAAACGCTGGTACATCAGCAAGAGCGAAATCCGCCGCATCCAGAAGAAGAAGGCAATCCGCCGCGCGCGCCGTCGAGAGACCAAGCGCCAGGATAGAGGCCGCTAATGGGGAAACCAAATGGAATTCGCCTGTCGTAGGGGCGAGAAACCTCTCGCTCTACGACAGGATGGTGCGAGTTCCAACTGATTCCTCCATCAGTCAAGTCTGCGCCTATGTTTATCTTGGTCACCAGGGCCGATCCGGCGGTAGTGCGCTAGGGCTACCTCTCCTGTAGCGCGCGGCGTTGAAGCTCGTACAGGCGAGTGATCGCGTCGATGGGGGACATGGCCTCGATGTTCAGGCTGCGTAGCTCCTCGATCACGGGATGAGGATCGCTGGCGATAAAGCTTAGCTGGGTTGCCGCTGACGACTTGCGTTCCACTTCTATCTCCCCACCTCCAATCGCCCACACGTTGCGCTGGCCCTCCAGTACTTCAAGGATCTCTGCTGCGCGTTGCACAACTGCCTTCGGCACACCGGCTAATTGTGCAACGTGAATCCCATAGCTCTTATCTGCTTTGCCGGGCGCAATCGCGTGCAGAAAGGCGATCTGATCCCCTTGCTCGGCCACAAGCACGTTGTAGTTTGCCACGCCCGGCAGGATGTTCTCCAGCTCCGTTAGCTCGTGGTAGTGTGTCGCAAACAGCGTCTTGCCGCCCATGCGCGGGTGGTTGTGCAGATACTCGATCACGGCGCGGGCAATGGCTAGTCCGTCGTAGGTGCTGGTGCCGCGCCCGATCTCGTCGAGGATGATCAGGCTACGCCGGGTGCTCTGCTGGAGGATTAACGCCGTCTCCAGCATCTCCACCATGAAAGTGGATTGCCCGGCATAGATCTCGTCCTGTGCGCCAATACGGGTGAAGATGCGGTCCACCAGCCCGATGCACGCCTCATCCGCCGGAACGAAGCTCCCTATCTGCGCCATCAGGACGATCAATGCCACCTGCCGCAGGTAAGTACTCTTGCCTGACATGTTCGGCCCGGTGATGATGTGAATACGCTCCCCCTTGGCAAAGCTCACATCGTTAGGGACAAATCGCTCGTCTCTGAGAAGCTGCTCGACAACGGGATGGCGTCCCGCCCGGATTTCGAGTACATCATCGGTGCTTAGGATAGGGCGGACATAGCCGTTGCGAGCGGCCACATCAGCCAGCGCGGCACACACATCGAGTCGGGCCAGCGCGCGGGCAGTGGCGATCAGGGCCTCGGCGTGTGCCGCAATCTGGCGCAGCAGGTCGCGGTAGAGATGTATCTCGAGCGAGTGAATCTCGTCTTCTGCGTTGAGCAGCCTTACCTCGACCTCCTTCATCTCGGGGGTGATGTAGCGCTCCGCATTGACTAGGGTCTGCTTGCGGATATATTCTGGTGGAGCCTGATCCGCAACTGCACGTGTTAGCTCGATGTAGTAGCCGAAGACCTTGTTGTAACCCACCTTGAGTGTCTTGATCCCGGTGCGCTCACGCTCCACCGCCTCAAGGCTGTTGATATACTCACGGGCGCTGGCGCTGGCATTGACGATGGCGTCCAGCTCCGGCGAGTAGCCGTGCCGGATGAGGCCAATGGCTCCGGTTGTGGCGGGCGGTTCATCAACCAGGGCGCGAGCGATGAGGTCGGCAGTCTCTTCCAGGGGGTCAATCTGGTACGCCAGGTCGTGGAGCGCCTGAGTCTGGCCGATCAACAGGCCGCGCAGATGAGGGAGAAGCCCCAGCGACTCTTTCAGGCTGATCAACTCACGAGGGCTGGCCGTGCCGTTCGTGACCCGATTGGTCAGCCGCTCCAGGTCCCCTATCCTGCGAAGGGCATCCATAACCTGCGCGCGCAGCATCCCATCCACATACAGCGCCTCGACTGTGTCCAGCCTCCGCTGGAGTCGATCCAGGTCGAGGAGTGGGCGGCTGAGCCACTGCCGGAGTAGCCGCCCGCCCATCGCTGTCTGCGTCCGGTCGAGGATATCCAGCAGCGCACCACGCTGCTGGCGCCCCCGGATGGTTTCGGTCAACTCCAGGTTACGGCGGGTGGCTGCGTCGAGGATCATGTATTCGCTGGTGCTGTAGGTTACCAGCGCGCGTAGGTGGCTGAGCGCGCCGCGCTGTGTCTCTTGCAGATATTGCAGGATCGCACCCGCAGCGGCAATAGCCAACCCCGCCCCCTCCAGCCCAAAAGCAGCCAGGGAAGCTACCTCAAAGTGCTGCTTGAGCACCCGCTCACCGACTGGGGCGTCGAAGCGCCAGTCCGGTAAAATCGTGATGTGTAGCTCGTCATCCAGTGGCAGTGTATTCGCTTCAGCGATGCTCTGCGAGATCAGGCACTCGCGCGGCGCGAGTCGCGCCATCTCCTGCTGGATCAACCCCATCAGGTTGTCGCCGATCAGTTCGGTGACAGCAAACTCGCCAGTTGAAACGTCAGCATAGGCCACCCCTGCCCCAACCAGCTTTTCCGAATCGCGTCGGTAGCCAAGCGCAATCGCCACCAGATAATTGTTGCGCTTCTCTGGCAACAAGGCCGGCTCAGTGACCGTGCCGGGCGTCACCACGCGCACTACTTCGCGCGGCATCAGCCCGTCAATGGGTTCATCGCTCATCTGCTCACAGATAGCAACATGGTAGCCTTTATCGATCAGCCGGGCGATATAGTTTTCGGCAGCATGGTGTGGAACCCCGGCCATTGGAACCCGCTTGGTCTTCGAGATGTTGCGGCTAGTCAACACAATGTCCAGCTCGCGGGCAACGATCTCGGCATCATCGTCGAACGTCTCGTAGAAATCTCCCAGCCGGAAGAAGACGATGGCGTTGGGGAATTGCCGCTTGATGTCCAGGTACTGTTGCCGGACAGGTGTCGCGTCGGACATAGCTAACCCTTGAGAATGCCAAGCATGGAGCGGCCTGATTCTAGTCCATCCGTTCCACGCACACAACAGCAGCCACGATCTCCATCGGTGGCCGGAAACGGGATGTTTATCGCACCCTTTAGGTGATAGGTGACCCTGTGCAAATTGTGAAAAATCTCATATGATAGATCGACGATGCCCCGGACAAGATGGGCCCTCTTTTCGTTCATCCGCGCAGTTGAACCTCACAGTGTTCAGGAGAAAGAAACGATGGCTGTCAACACGGTTGTTCCCAGCGATATTGAGATTGCCCAGGCTGCCAAGCTGAGGCCCATCATCGAGATTGCCCAGGCTCTTGGGCTTACAGAGGATGACCTTGACTTCTACGGCAAATACAAGGCGAAGGTTCACCTGGATGTCCTCAAGCGATTCGCTGACCGTCCCCAGGGCAAGTACATCGACGTGACGGCGATCACGCCCACCCCGCTGGGTGAGGGCAAAACAACCACCACGGTGGGCCTGGTGCAAGCGATGGGCACGGTGTTGGGCAAGAGCGTTATGGCCTGCATCCGCCAACCCAGCATGGGGCCGACCTTCAACATCAAGGGCGGCGCGGCGGGCGGTGGGTATAGCCAGATCGTCCCCATGGAGGATTTCAACCTCCACCTGACAGGTGATATCCATGCGATCACAGCAGCACATAATCTGGTCGCGGCTGCGCTCGATACCCGGATGTTCCATGAAAGCCGCCAGTCTGATGAGAGTCTTGCCAAGGCGGGGCTTACGCGGTTGGATATCGATCCCAAGACGATCACCTGGAATAGGGTGGTGGATGTGTGCGACCGGATGCTGCGCGGCATCGAGGTCGGCCATGGGGATGAGGAGCGCCTGATGGCCGATGGCTCGCCCAGCCCGATCTTCCCACGCCGGACTGGCTTCGACATCACGGTCGCCAGCGAGCTGATGGCTATCCTGGCGCTGTCAACCAGCCTCAAAGACCTGCGTGAGCGGGTTGGCCGCGTCGTCGTGGCCCTGGATAAGCAAGGCAAGCCGGTCAACCTGGAAGACCTGGGAGTGGCTGGCGCGGTCACGGTTCTTCTGCGAGATGCACTGATGCCCAACCTGATGCAGACGTTGGAAGGGCAACCTGCTTTTGTGCACGCCGGTCCGTTTGCCAACATCGCGCACGGCAACTCGTCCATCGTGGCTGACCAGATCGCGCTCAAGTTAGCGGACTACGTGGTCACCGAGAGTGGCTTCGGCGCAGATATCGGCATGGAGAAGTTCTTTGATATCAAATGCCGCTACTCCGGCCTGATCCCTAACTGCGTGGTGCTGGTAGCAACGGTTCGTGCCCTCAAGATGCACGGCGGCGGGCCAAAGGTGACCCCTGGCAAACCGCTTGATGCAGCTTACACTCAGGAAAACCTCCAGCTTCTGGAGGCGGGCCTGCCCAACCTCGGACGTCACATCCGAAACGCGCTCAAGTTCGGCATCCCGGTAGTGGTAGCTGTCAATGGCTTCGCCACGGATACGCAGGCGGAGATGGAGTTGGTCCGCGAGTATGCAGCTTCCCAGGGCGCAGAGGATGCTGTGCTCAGCACCCACTGGGCACATGGCGGCGAGGGTGCAGCCAAGCTGGCTGAGGCCGTCGTCGCCGCCTGCGAGAAGCCGAGCAACTTCCAGTTCCTCTACCCACTCGATTGGTCGATCAAACAGAAGATCGAGCATATCGCTAAAGAAATCTATGATGCGGGGAGCGTGAGCTACGAACCGTTAGCGGAGGAACAGATCGCGGCCTATGAGCGTGCAGGCTTCGGCAAACTCCCGATCTGCATGGCAAAGACCCATCTGAGCTTCACCACCGATCCGAACATCAAGGGCGCGCCGAGTGGCTTTGTGATCCCGGTGCGCGAAGTCCGCGCCAGCGTCGGGGCAGGCTTCATCTATCCCCTACTGGGCAAGATGAGCACCATGCCTGGCTTGGCTACTCGCGCGGCGTTCATGAGCATTGACCTTGACGTGGAGACCGGCCAGATCAAGGGCCTGTTCTAAACCGCTGCTCGATATCTCGGCCCTTCCCATTGAGCAAGGATGGGCAAGCATCAGAGGGGCGCGAGCGGTTTCGCGCCCCTTTTCGCTTGTGATATGATTGGGCAACTTCACTCTAGAGGCCGTCTGCCTCTCGGCAGGATGGGAGCCATGTCACACAGTGATGTTACCAGCACCGCTCACGAAATGGCCGCGCAGATGGAGAGGCGTGAGCGCAATCAGCCTCATATCACCGTCATCCGATACAACCAGACAGAGGTGCAGGAGTACGACCTTGTCCAGTTGCAGGGGCACTCCTTTGGCCAAGATGGCCGCTCCATTATCTGGGTCGATATCGATGGCACCGAAGATGCTGAGGTTGCCCGTTCGATCTGTGACTCCTTTCATCTGAACCATAATGTGCTGCTGGATGTCGGCACCGGTTTGCGTCCCAAGGTTGAGGAGTGCGATAGCTTCATCCATATTGTCCTGCGGATGATGCGCTACAGGACGAATGGTAGTCGGGACATTGTCACTGAGCAGGTGCACTTGCTCCTGGGGCACGATTTCGTCATTTCGATACAGGAGGGCGAAGAGGGGGACGTTTTCAACAGCGTCCGTGATCGGATCAGGTTGAACCGGGGCAGCATTCGCAAGAGCGGCCCTGACTACCTGATCTATGCCCTGCTGGAAGCCGTCATTGACAACTACTTCGTGATCCTGGAGGAAATCGGCGAGGAGATCGAAGACATTCAGGACGAGATGCTTAACAATCCCACCGCCCACCTGCTGCGCCGGGTGCGCGACCTGAAAACGTCCGTTCGCTTCGTGCGTAAAGCCGTGTGGCCCCTGCGCGAAGTAATTGGGGAGTTGGAACGCGAAGACTCGCCGCTGATCAACGACGAAATCAACGCCCACTTCCGGCGGGCCTACGAACACACTATCCAGGCGATGGATGTGGCCGAAGCAGCCCGTGATGTGCTCTCTGACATGCTCGACATCTACTTATCGAGCATCAGCAACCGGCTGAATCAGGTTATGAAGACCCTGACGATCATCACTACGATCTTTATGCCACTGAGCTTCATTGCCGGGGTGTACGGCATGAATTTCCATTTCATGCCAGAGCTGACCTGGCGATTTGGTTATCCTCTCGTTCTGGGGGCGATGGCCCTGATCGTTGCCCTCATGTTGATCTACTTCAGACGTAAGGACTGGCTCTGACCCTTGGAGCAGCAACCCATGAGCCACAACCAGGATGTGGATCGCCTGTACCGCGAAGGCGTGGCAGCCATCCGGGCCGGGGATAATGACACAGCACGCCGCAAACTTATGGAGGCGATCCGGCTCGACCGGACTCATGAGCAGGCTTGGCTGTGGTTGAGCGCCGTCGTCGATACGGATGCCGAGCGCGCCACTTGCCTGGAGAACGTGTTGACCATCAACCCCAGCAATGCGGTTGCTCGGCGCGGCTTGGAGAAATTGGGACGGGCCGCCCCAGCGCCGCCACCAGTGGCAACGCCTGCTCCCGCTGTCCACCCTGCACCGCCCTCTGCGCCCCCGCCAGAGGCCAGGGAAAGCGATGCTCCCGAGCCTTCGCCTGTCCTGGTTCACGGCCAGTCCCGCGTCGCTCAGATGATCGCCCATCCCCAGGAACAACCAGACGAACCCGACGAGTCGTGGCGCGCCAGCCTGTATACGCCGGAGGCATTGGCCGAACAGGGCAGCTTTGCGTCGCTGGTCAGGGTTGAACCAGTCGTCAAGCGCAGCCTGCTTGATTTGTTCAACGTCTGGGGGAACATGCTGATCTTCAACTTGAGTGGGGGCTTCAGGGAGGAGATCAAGTACGGCGGTTTCGGGCATATCGTGGCGAACGTGATCGCGGGTGGGCTGCTTCAGGCCGTTGGAATGATCATGCTTCTGTTGGTGCTGTTCGCCTTTTCCAGAGGCAGCTCCTTGCCTCCCCTGCTGCAATCCCTAGTCGAGGTAGCAGGCGGGCCGCAGCAGGGCGAGCTGTCCGCTGAACTGGCTTCCTTGCCTAGCCTGTTCAGGCGGCTCGATCTCGCCTCCCTGTTCGCCATCCTGCTGGGTTATGGTGTGGTTTCGATCCCCGTCCTCTTCGTCGTACAGATGTTTCGTGGCCTGGTCATCGACTTCGTTGCTGGGCAGCTCAAGGGGCGCGGCGATATCATGCAGACGCTCCATGCGGTCACCGTCGCCCTGGTTGTCGCGCAGATCGCCCAGATTCCAGTGATATTCCTCCTGCCGCTGCTGCCGCTTGGCGTCGGCGTTACAGCCTGGCTAGCGTTGCGGTTGTACCAGTTTTTGGTCGAGGCAGTGGCGGTCGGGGAAGTGCACCGGTTTGGTATTTTTCTTTCAATGGGGGTGCTGATCATCAGTGGCATGATTCTGGGCGCGCTTGGCAGTGCTTTCTTCTGTCTGCTGTCACTTCTGGGCGCGCCGCTCTGATGGCTCCCCCCGCGATCATCTACCTCTCATCCGCTTCAAGCTGGGCTGCCAGCGCCTGGGCGACTGCCAGATCGTCGGGAGTGTTTACGTTGATGAAACTCTGTCGCAGTGGATCAAACCGGTCGATCTCGTCGCCCCTCACTTCGCGCACGCGAACCTCGGCGAAGAACCCGATCACTTTGAGCTGATCAGCCTCCAGCCGCCGACGAATCGGATCCAAGCAGCCTTTACCATATACGGCCTGCATACTCTGAGGATAATGATCGCGGTTGAGGGGCACGACCACATCGTAGCCCTCTCGCAGGCCGATCAGATAGCGCAGCAGGTCCGGGTTCAGAAAGGGCTGATCGCAGCTGACTACCAGTGTGTAATCGCCCTGAGATTGGGCGATGGCTGTGTACAAGCCACCTAGAGTGGACTTGCCAGGGATGAGGTCGGTGAATATGGGCAGGCCAAGATACTCGTACTCGTCGCAGGAATTCGTGACCAGGATAACCTGATCACCCAGCGGTCGGACACGCGCGATGATCCTTTCGATGATCGGGCTGCCTCCCACCCTCACGAACGCCTTGTTTGTTCCCATGCGGCTGCTCATTCCCCCCGCCAGGATCGCTACGCTGACTGAGCTTTTTCCCACAGAGCCGTCCCTTCTCCGCCCAGGCCGGGATATATTATCCTTATTCCCACGTCACATCACGCTTCCACCGGAGAATACGCCGTGCAACCCACCACCGCCCTCCAGAAGAAGTATCACCAGGTTGCTGATGCCTTGTCGCGTGAGTACGGCTACCCCCGCTGGCGGCAGCATCTCCCCCCGGTTGATGAGCTGGTCAACACGATCTTGTCGCAGAACACGTCCGATGTAAATCGTGACTTAGCCTTTGAACGCCTGCGTGCCCGCTTCCCGACATGGGAAGCCGTTCGGGATGCTGCCCCGCATGAGATCATTGAGGCCATCCGCCCAGCAGGGCTGGCGAATCAAAAAGGCCCGCGCATCCAGCAGGCCCTGCGCACACTGACGCGCGAGGTTGGTTCTATTTCTCTAGATCACCTTCAGGATATGCCTGTCGGGGAGGCCAAAGCGCGACTGATGTCCATCAACGGAATTGGCCCCAAGACAGCCGCGATCATTCTATTGTTCTCTTTTAATAAGCCGGCTTTCCCTGTCGATACGCATGTCCATCGCGTCAGCAGGCGGTTGGGATTGGTCGGCCCCAAGACCTCCGCCGAACAGGCTCATGTTGAGATGGAGCAGATCGTTCCAGCGGAGGACTATTATGCCTTCCATCTCCAGCTGATCCAGCATGGGCGGCAGGTATGTCAGGCACGTGCCCCCCGGTGCGCCCTGTGCGTACTTCAGGACCACTGCGATTATTACGCCTCTCTCAAACCGGACGATGGGGAAAACGCGCGCCCGTAAACGCCCCGAGCAACGTACAACCTCCTGGCCTGCACCGGAAACTACGCGATCACGACCAGGACTTGGTTCTGCTCCACGCTGTCTCGCTCTTTGACGTTAATGCGCTCAACGCGGCCTGCGCGAGGGCTTTTAAGCTCGTTCTCCATTTTCATGGATTCGAGGATCACCACGTTCTGCCCCGCCTTGACCTCTTGCCCGACTTCCACCGGGATGGCGACGATCAGGCCGGGCATGGGGGCCTTGACGGCTATTTCACCCCCTTCTGGTACGATGGCCCCTGCCCGTGCGCGAAGTAGCTGGGTGCGCTCGTCAACAACCTGGACCTCGTACAGATCTCCCCGAATCAGCACGTCCCACACTCCCTCGCGCTGCTCAACCATCGCCTCAAAGGACTCGTTATTGACCAGCAGGGAGTAAAGCCCTCCCTCGCCCACGCTGGCGAAGTCGATTTCAAGCACCTCGCCATCGAAGGTGATCTGGCCGTCCTGATTCACCTCAATTGTGTAGATGCGGTCGCGCACCGTGACAAGATATCTCATGCTCCCCTGATCTGTGCGTCCTGTGCTGGGGGCCTAAGTGGTTCGTCTCATAAATGAATGTAGGTTAAGCGGCTTTGTGCCAATAGTAGGGATGCCGATGACCATTCCAGTAGGATGTTCCTTGGGCAATCGCGCTGAGGAGTTCGTCAGTTGTCTCGAAGCGTCGCCCCTTAAGTGCCAGCGAGCGCAGAGTTTTCCACCATGGCTCGATCAGGTTGAGCCAGAGGGCATAGGTGGGTTGAAACTGGCGCGCGATATAGGTCTTGGCACTAAGCGGTCGCCCTGGACGCGGCGCATCGTCCAGCCCAGCCAGTCCCTTAAGCCCCGACTTCTTCCTGGTGCGGCCCGAGACGAGTTGATATGGTGAGGGCGGGAGGACTCGAACCTCCGGCCAAGAGCTTAAAAGGCTCCTGCTCTTCCTCTGAGCTACGCCCCCACAGCCCACAGTATAGCGTGTGGTGGGCCGCCCTGCCAAGCACAGGCCCCCGGAGCAGGTTCGCTCCGAGTTAGGGTAGCGGTGAACCGGTCCCTATTGCCCGAATACTCAGTCCGAAAAGAAATGCGCTTGCCAGCGTCCAGACCAGCGCCGTACGATGTTCGTCCTGAGTCTGCGAATATGTGTAAGTGATGGGCCAGACCAGTACAGTGAGCGCCCCATACAAGAAGTGGATGCCTCGCCCAGGTTGTCTACCACCGATCAGGAGGATCAGGCCCAGGATCGCTTGTAGCAGCACCAGCCCCTCGCCAATCACCACGGCTCCCCAGAAGTCCCCGCTCAGCGCCTGTCGCCTGATAAGCCGATAGGCTGCCAGTAGCGTCACGACTAGGGCAAAGATTGAAAAGGCGGTGGCGATCAGCCTGTGAAGTTGGGAGAGAGACATGGCAACGTGTAGGCCTGTGATAGGGACCGCGGCAGATTGCAGCTATACCTCTATGATTCCATTAGTTCGATCTTGGGCAGCGTAAATGAGAACGTACTCCCCTTCCCGGGTTCGCTGGTGACCCACACGCGCCCCTCATGTCGCTCGATGACCTGCTTGACGATTGTCAGCCCTAGACCAAGGCCATTAAAGGCGCGAGTCGTGCTCCCGTCCACTTGGTAGAAACGCCGCCAGATTCTCTCGTGCTCTGTTGGCGGGATGCCGATCCCTTGATCGGCAATATCCACCTGAAGAGAATGGCCGATATCTTTGATCGCTACCAGGACGGCTCCCCCGTTAGGCGAGAATTTGATCGCATTATCCAACAGGCTCTCGAAAACCTGAAGTATGCGCTCCTCGTCCATCAGAACATCTGGCAGGTCTCTGGGGAAGTCGGTGATAAACTCGACCTTGTGTTTGGCCGCTTCCAACGCGATCGACTGGATCGCTGAATCCGCCAGCGCGCTGAGTGAACCGAGTCGCCGTTCCAGCGGCTCCTGAGGCACATTCTGCACCACCAGCAGGCCGGATACCATGCGTGTCAGAAGGCGTCCCTGGGTAGCGATAATCTCCAAAACTCGGCGCTGCTCTTCCGTCAACGATCCAAGGTCTCCAGCAAGCAACATGTCCGTGTAGCCAATAATCGGAGCCAATGGCGTGCGTAGCTCGTGCGAGATGTTCTGGATCATCTCGTCAGTTGTGCGGTCAGCGTCACGCAGATCGTTGTAGGCTGCCTCGAGCTGGGCCGCACGCCGAGCCAGTGCTGAATACAAGCGGCTGTTCTCAAGCGCACTGCCAACCACGTTGGCAATTGCTTGCGCCAGCGAAAGCTCACTTTCAGTAAAGGACCGCCGGGGATCGATGTCAATCAGTTGCACCAACCCGATGGCTTCCCCATGCACGATCAGGGGCGCAGCAAGCATAGCCCCCTTATCGAGACGAGGTAATGCAGATCGATCGGCAGGGGATAGGTGTGGATCATCCAACCCCATGGCGACCGCTGTCCGTTCCATCAGCGCAATGCGCCGCAGGCTTGCGTCGTCGAGGGGATGGCTTTCCCCGCGCCCAATTGGCCACACTGCCTGCCCTGTTTCATACAGGACACGTAGCTGATGAAGCTCTGGCTCGTGGGCCATGAGAGTACACCAAGCAGCCGCCGTAGCCCCCAGCAATTCTCGTCCAAGGGCCTGAAGGCATTCCGGTGAACTCCAGGGGAGGTCAATTGGAAATGCATTACGCCAGCCTGCCATGACTGCCAAGCAGCGGTCGAGATCGGTCTCGGAAAAGAGGGTCTGGCTCGATGAATGGTAGATCTCAGCTAGCCCAACCACCTGCCCTTTGACCGCGATGGGGACACACAACACGGACCAGTAATTGGCCTCCAGAAGCGCCTGCCGCCTCACCGGTTCCACGCCTGGCGCGTCGACCCCCGTTACGAATGCCCTGTTCTGGGCGAGGGCTTGCTGGGTTAGAGGATAATCTCCCAAGGCTACGACCCGCCCTCGTTGCCCCTCCCACACTATCTCAGCAACCTCTGCCAGCTTCACCAAGCTGTCATCTTCACGTTCCCACGAGGAGATGATGCACCACGTCACATCCAAGGCATCGATCAGTTGACGCGCGATCGTCTCGAGCACCGTCTCTAGTGCCAACGTCGAGGAAGCCGCCTCACTGGCCTGGAGAAGCAGCTTCAGCTCACGCACTTGCCGCCGGGTTTCCTCAAACAGGCTGGCGTTCTCAATAGCCACTGCTGCCGAGCGCGCCAATCCCTGAAGCACTTCCAGATCATCCAGATCGAACATCCCCTCACGCTGGCCGATCACCTCCAGTGCGCCCACTGCCTCATCCTGCACTATCAGTGGCACAGCAGCCACGGCTCGCATTTGTACACCGCTGGCAGATAATGCCGGGGCAAACCGCTCATCCTGGCACACATCGTCCACCAGCACGGGTAACCCCTCACGCACCACATACCCGGCTATGCTCTGGCTGATGGAGATCCTTTGCCCCCGTAGCTGGTCCGTCGAAGTGCCAACGGCTGAATGGCAGAACAACTCATCTGCCCCTGGTGGCCTCAGAATGATGGCCGAAACCTCCGATCCAAGTGCACTGTTTGTTTCAGTGAGGATGACCTGGAGCGCCTCATCCAGAGAGGCGCTGGAATTGATAGCCTGAGCTGCGCGGTTCAATGCAGCTAGGTAGTCGCTTCGTTTGGCAAGCACCTGCTCTTGCGCGCGGTGCTCACTGAGATCGCGCAACACGATCACCCGCTCGTATATGCCCTTAACCCGCGAAACCGCCTTGCCAGATCGGATGGCGAGCGCGGGGAGGGGTCTGCCATCAGCGCACAGCAATTTGATCTCGAATGAAGTGGTCTGAGCGCGCTGGCTATCACCAAGCATCACCCGCATACGCTCGCGATCATCCGGCGTGCACAGATCCTCCACGCTTAAGCTGGTAAGCGCCTCTGTGGTGAATCCTGTCATCTGAGCCAGCCGTTGATTAGCAAAGCGAACACGCCCCTGCGCGTCATACAGCAGAATACCGTCGGTCATGGTATCCAGCACCATCTGGTGAAAGGCGCGCTCTCCGACGCCCACTGCTTCCCGTTCCAGCAAGCGGCTCACGAGTCGCGTGTTGTCTACCGCGGTGGCAATCTGGCTGACCACTGCGGCCAGCAATTGCTGACCGCGAGTTGTATCCACATCACGTGGCTCGACCGACCCAAACAGCACCACCCCCAACACACTACCAGCTACCTGGAGAGGGGCGACTGTGACGTAGTACAAGTCCAGCGCCTGGCAAGCGCGGAAGATCGCCTCGTCACCCTCCTGTTCACGTAGCACCGCGAGTGGCACATTAAATTCTGCCGTCCCTCTAAACACAGTTCTGATTAAGATGCTCGGGGCAGTGCTGGTGCTGGTTGATAATTGGATAGCGTACCGTTTGTTGCCCTTGGCCACTATTCGTAGGAAACGTGCCGCTGCCTGATCGCCGCCTGCCGCTGCCACCGCGTGGCTGACCAACAGGGTGTTGTCTGAGCTGATTGTGAGCACCCAGGCCAGGTTACAGGGCAAAATGGACAGCGCGGCATGAGCAGCCTCATGCAACAGCCGCTCACTCCGATCCAGCGACCGATCCCCGGGAGTCAGCAGTGCGTGCAGCCGCTCGCTTAGATCCTCTAGGTTAACCGGTTTAGTGACGTAGTCATTGGCCCCTGCCATTAACCCTTCGGCTCGCCCTCCAGCAGGATCGCGCCCGGAGACAATGATAATGGGTATATCGGCAGTGGTATCTGTGCTACGTAAGCGCTTGCACACCTCAATGCCATCCATATGCGGCATCATCACGTCAAGGAGGATCAGGTCGGGATGATGCGCTTCAGCGAGCTGGATGCCCTCCGCCCCATCTAAGGCGGTCAGGACCGTGTAGCGGTGCAGAGTCAGCCAGTCACGCATCAGTTCAATGATGTGTGGCTCATCGTCAACGACCAGGATGGTGGCCATGGAGGTTGGCAAACTCCGGTGCATCAACCAGCCAAGCAGCTTGATCGTGCTATAGTCAGCCCTCTGCCTGGCAAAAAACAAGGCGGATCGCCCCTGCGCCCTTTTGAAGTATATGGTAACTTCCTGGTTCCGCAAAAGTCCGCGTACTCGGGAAGCGCCGAGTAACAGGGTGATGGGCCACACTTGGGTAGGAGAAGGTCAGGCACGCCTTCTCCCATGAATACCGGCTACCAGCGCCAGGCTTGATGAAGGTTTGATGGAAGAACGAGAGAGTCGGGGTCAGCCGCCGATCTCGGACATGACACGGTTGAGAGGGATCGCTTCCTCGGCCAGGCCGTGCCCCCACGGCTTGACCCAAATGCCATCTCGGATGATGGCCTGGAGATCGTCAAGCGTGGCGCCCTGCCGGAGGGGTGTCAGCAGATCGATCTCTTTCTCCCGTAGCAGGCACAAACGCAGGCGACCATCGGCGGTGAGACGAGCACGATTGCAGGCAGCGCAGAAGGGGGCCGTCACAGAGCTGATGAAACCCAGCGTGCCGCGCGCTCCGTTGATGTGGTACACTCTGGCCTCACCATCAAGCTTGCCGTCATTGAGGAGGGTCAGGGGGCCAAAGGCTTGCTCGACGGTTGCCACCAGCTCCCTCTCTGTAACGATCTGCGCCTGCTGGAACTCGGCTACGTCACCGAAAGGCATCATCTCGATGAAACGTACCTGCCAGGGATGCTCCAATGTCAGACGAGCCAGCTCCACTACATCCGGCCCGTCGTTGTAGCCCCGCACCACCACGGCGTTGAGCTTGATCGGCAGCAGGCCCGCCTCTTCGGCGGCGGCGATGCCCGCCATGACGTGCTCGACTTTACCCCAGCGGGTAATGCGCCTAAACTTCTCCGCATCCAGCGTGTCGATGCTGATGTTACAACGGGCCAAGCCGGCTTCAGCCAGCGGGCGCGCCAGCTTTCCAAGCAGGAGACCATTGGTGGTCATTGAGACTTCACCGACGCCAGGGGTGGCGCACATCTCGCGCACCAGCTCGACGATGTTGGGGCGCACGGTTGGCTCGCCGCCGGTCAGACGAAATTTGTCGAAGCCCAATTCAACAAACAGGCGGAATAGGGTCAGAACCTCATCATCGGTCATGATCTCCGCTGAGGGACGGAAGACCATATCCTCAGGCATACAGTAGACGCAGCGCAGGTTGCACCGGTCGGTGAGGGAGATGCGCATATAATGGATATGGCGACCGAAGCGGTCTACGGTCACGATGGATTCTCCAGTGAGAGCGGCCAGTAAGGTAATTTTAGCAGAGCCGCCCAATTTAGTAAAGTATTGTCTGGTTTATTGGCTGGGCCAGAATCTCACCCTGGCTCCCTTATCTGCCTCGAAGGGATTGTACCTCAATGACGTGGTTAGTAAGGTGTGATGGGTTTTATGTAAAGCCAATGAGTAAAGTCATCTTCGATAATGGCGTTAGGTGTGATAGAGTCCAGGTAGGCTAGCTGTCAACTTTCTAGGTGAACTGTTGTGATGAACGATATAAAACGCGAGAAACGCCGCTGGGAAGAAGAAACCCTCAACCCGGCCCTGGTGCGTTCCCCGGAGCGCAAGGCGCAGTTCACCCTGGTCGGCTCCGATCTACCGCTGGAACGGCTGTACCTGCCAGACGGGGATCAGACAGACAAGTACATGGAGAGGATCGGCTTCCCCGGTGAATTCCCCTTCACACGCGGCATCCAGCCGACCATGTATCGGGGCCGTCTGTGGACGATGCGTCAGTATGCGGGCTATGCAACCGCCGAAGAGAGCAACCGTCGCTACCGCTTCCTGCTGCAGGAGGGACAGACCGGACTGAGCGTTGCCTTTGACCTGCCCACCCAGATCGGCTACGATGCTGATGACCCCATGGCGTTGGGCGAGGTCGGCAAGGTCGGGGTCAGTATCTCTTCGATCCACGATATGGCGACTCTGTTCGACGGCATCCCGTTGGATAAGGTCAGCACATCCATGACCATCAACGCGCCGGCATCTATTCTGCTGGCCATGTACATCGGAGTTGCCAAGCGGCAGGGGGTCGAGCCTACCCAGCTTCGTGGCACGGTTCAAAACGACATCCTCAAGGAGTATATTGCACGCGGCACGTACATCTTCCCTCCCAAGCCCTCCATGCGGTTGATTACCGATCTGTTTGCCTATTGCCACATGCACCTCCCCAAATGGAACACGATCAGCATCAGCGGTTATCATATTCGCGAGGCGGGCAGCACGGCTGTTCAAGAGTTAGCTTTCACATTGGCAAATGGGATTGCCTATGTACAGGCCGCTATCGACGCTGGGTTGGATGTGAACGAGTTTGGCGAGCAGTTGTCGTTCTTCTTCAATGTGCATAACGGTTTTCTGGAGGAGATCGCCAAGTTCCGGGCAGCGCGGCGTATGTGGGCACACATCATGAGAGATCGTTTCGGCGTGACTAATCCGCGCGCCTGGCAACTTAAGTTCCATACGCAGACAGGAGGTAGCACCCTCACCGCCCAGCAACCAGAGAACAATATCGTGCGGGTGGCCATCCAGGCCCTGGCGGCGGTGCTAGGCGGGACACAGAGCCTGCATACCAATTCACGGGATGAGGCGTTGGCTCTGCCAACCGAGGAGGCAGTGCAAATTGCGCTCCGCACGCAGCAGATCATCGCCCACGAAACCGGTGTGACGAACACCATTGACCCTCTTGGGGGGTCGTACGCTATTGAAGCCATGACAGATAATATTGAGGCGGAAGCGAATAGATTGATAGCCAAGATCGATGCGCTGGGCGGCGCGCTGGCGGCCATCGAGTCAGGATTTGTCAGCCGCGAGATACAGGATGCGGCTTATCGCTACCAGCGGGCAGTGGAATCCAGGGAGCAAGTCGTCGTGGGCGTTAACGAGTACACCAGTGAAGAGGAAGTACCGATAGCAAGGCTACATATTGACCCCGCCATCGAGGCACGGCAACGTGAACGATTGGCGCTGTTGCGGGCTTCACGCGACAATGAGCTAGTTAGCGCGCTGCTAGGCAAGCTCTTTATAGCTGCGAAAGGCAGCGATCCGTTGATGCCGCTGTTCGTCGAGTGCGTCGCGAACGACGTAACACTGGGCGAAATCTGCGGCGTGCTGCGTGACGTGTTCGGGGAGTACCGTCCAGAGCAATCCATTTAAGAGTCACCATGAGCCGGTTGATAAGCTGCCCCTGAGCTATCGGTGTATAGCTCAAACAGGAGATAGCCGTGAGCGTCAAGCGAATCGATCATATCGCGATTGTCGTGCCGGATATTGAGGAAGCGCAGGCGTTCTACGAAGATGCCTTAGGAATGCGCGTCGAACACGTGGAACAAGTGGATGATCAGGAGGTCATTGTCGCCTTTCTGCCTGCTGGGGATAGTGAGCTTGAGCTGGTGGAGCCGCTGACGGCGACGAGCGGCGTCGCCAAGTTTCTAGAGAAACGAGGGCCAGGTGTCCATCATATCTGCGTCGAGGTGGATGAACTGGATAGGAAACTGGCGGAGCTTAAGGCTAAGGGCGTACAGTTGATCAACCAAGAGCCGACCATCGGCAGCGGCGGCAAGCGGATTGCCTTCATCCACCCCAGGAGCGCCTTTGGCGTGCTGGTCGAGCTGTACGAGGCCCGGCCTGAGGAGCCAGCGCTGCGAGCGGATGTGTTGAGTGAGATGCGTGCTCGTTTCAACATCGAACGACAGGCCGTATCTGCAGCTTTCTCGGCTTTTGTGCGGGCTTTACGTGAGGAGGGCGGCAAACAATCCACTGAGGATCGAGTCATCCACAGCGGGAAGGGTATCCGGTTAAAGGCAGAGGGGGAGATATTGGAGGAGTAGCTTTCCCTCCCGCCCCCGATACTTGTCCGACAGCGGGTAAGTGGCCGGAGAGCGTTATGCGATCCCCAGGGCCGCTGCCATGCGCGCCATCTCCAGACCGATGGACGCATAGTCAGCTAGCGCACCAAGCAGTTGAAGTTGGTGCTCGGAGGTAGACTCGGCAAGGACAGTAATACACAGTGCTCCGACGGCGACGCCCCGTGCCAACAGCGGCGCGCATAGCGGGACAACCCTTATTCCAGAAGTGAGGTCTCGCTGTGGCGGCCCTGCGACGGGTTGCCCCCCTTGCATGGCCTGCCAAGCAAGCGGGTGCTCGACAACCTCGTTTGTCAGGAAAGGCTTGCTGTCCAGTTTTCCAGCGCGTT
>DAOTYF010000070.1:0-42257 GCA_034434995.1 Anaerolineae bacterium | reverse complement strand
GGTCACAAGGGCGGCGATCTTCGCTGTGCTGGCGGCAGCGGTGATCATCCTGGGGTTCATCTGGATCGCATTCCGGCGCGTGCCCCATGCGGCCCGCTATGGCGTGTCAGCCATCTTCGCCATGATCCACGACGTATTGGTGGCAATGGGGGTGATGTCCATGCTGGGCATTTTCTTTGGCTGGGAGGTTGATGCGCTATTCCTGACCGCCATGCTGACGGTGGTGGCGTTCTCGATTCAGGATACCATCGTCATATTCGACCGTATCCGCGAGAACCTACCCAAGTATCGTCAGGAGAGCTATGAGACGGTGGTCAACCGATCGGTGTTAGAGACGGTCCATCGCTCGCTGGCAACACAGCTCAACGCTGTATTTGTGATGATCGCCATCCTGCTGTTTGGGGGGGCCACAATCAAACAGTTCATTGCCATTTTGCTGATCGGGCTGATGAGTGGCACATACTCGTCGATCTTTAATGCCGTGCCGATCCTGGTGGCATGGGAGAAAGGCGAGTTGCCGTTTATGGGAAAGGGGCGGGCGTGAATCACCCCCTTTAACCTCTTGCGCCGGATGCCTCAAATAACCGAACGAAGTGCGCTACCCGGTTTGCTGCTGACGCAAGCGAATCCGGTTGCAGGGATGGTGCTATGAAAGCTGTGATCTTCGAGAAGCAACTCCGGCTTGACCAAGACTACCCTCAGCCTGTTCCTCGCTCCGGTGAGGCCCTCATCCGCGTGCTGAAAGCGGGCATCTGCAACACTGACCTAGAGCTGGTCAAAGGCTATATGGGTTTCAGCGGCGTGCTCGGCCACGAGTTTGTCGGCGTGGTGGAGGGCGGCGAGATGGAAGGGCAGCGGGTGGCTGGGGAGATTAACCTGGCGTGTGGCGAGTGCCCTACCTGTTTGGCCGGGATGCCCACCCAGTGTCCCAACCGCACCACTCTGGGGATCGACCGCAAGGACGGCGTCATGGCGGAATACGTCGTTCTGCCGTTGGCAAACCTTCACCCCCTTCCCGATGCCGTGACTGACGATCAGGCCGTATTCGTCGAACCGTTGGCGGCTGCTCTGCAAACCCTTCACCTGACCCACATCAGCCCGCATGACCGCGTAGTATTGCTCGGAGCTGGCAAGTTGGGGCTGCTGACCGCGCAAGTCGTATCCCTGACGGGCTGCCACCTGACCGTCGTTGGGCGGCACACACACCAGCTTGCGCTGGTTGCCCGCTGGGGAATCGAGGGCGCATTCCCCGGTGAGGTCGAACCGCGCAGCGCAGATGTTGTGATCGACTGCACCGGCACAGCAGAAGGTTTCGCAGACGCGCTAACGCTGGTCAGGCCTCGTGGGACGATCCATCTGAAGAGCACTTATCATGGGCTGCCGCAGGCTGACCTGACGCGGGTGGTGATTGACGAGGTGCGGGTGGTCAGCTCGCGCTGCGGGCCATTCGATGCGGCGATCCGCCTGCTGCTGAGGAGGATCGTGGATGTGGAGTCCATGGTCGAGGCGCGCTATCCGCTAACCGAGGCGGAGAGAGCCTTCGAACACGCAGCGCGCAAGGGCATGCTGAAGGTGATCCTGGATGTGGGATAAAGCACAACGGCTTTGTTTCAGAGAGCAGCCACACTGCGATTCCCGCACGCAGCAGGAGGGCCAAGAGCGTTTTTAGCCTCACCCCGAACCTCGCCGCGCTCAGTCCTGGAGGGCGTTGGGGGCGCTGGAACCGAGGCGAGGTTGATCGGTGCATCGCACCATCGCCCCAGTTCATAACAGGCTCTAGGCAGGCACCGGCAGCGTGAATGTGAACCGTGTGCCCACCCCCTGCTCGCTCTCAACCATGATCGACCCGCCGTGCGCCTCGATAATGCGCTTGGCAATTGCCAGCCCCAGGCCGGTGCCAGTGGTATAGCCCTCCGTGTCCGGGACACGATAGAACCTCTCGAAGATGTGCGGCAGATTCCCTGGCGCGATCCCAGGCCCGGTATCCTCCACCGATACATGGATATGATGCATGTGGCTAAGGGATGATCCAATGGCCAGCCCCGGTTCATGGTGGATATGATCCGTGTGGAGCACGGCGCTGACCGTCACCGCTCCCCCCTCGCGGTTGTACTTGATGGCATTGGTCAGCAGATTCAACACGACCTGTCTGAGCTTCTCCGCGTCGCCCATCACCTCCGGCAGCCCAGGTGGTGAAATATCAAGATGCATCAACACCCTGCGCTCGCTTGCCTGAGGTTGGACTGTCTGGAGCGCACCCACCAGCAGGGTGGCCAGATCGACCGGTTTGCGGGCCATCTTTGAGCGTCCAGACTCCAGCCGCGCCAGATCAAGGAAGTCTGTCGTCATGCGAGCTAGGCGGTCGGCCTCCTGGGCAATGGTGTTCACCAGTTCCGTACGCTTCGGTTCGCTAATGTCAGGGCGCAACAGAATATACGTGGTGGCCTTAATAGCAGCGAGCGGTGTGCGGAGTTCGTGCACCATATCCGCGATCAAGTCACTCTGCTGGAACAGCCGTGCATTCTCAATAGCCACCGCCGCCTGTGCCGCGAGCGTCACCAAAGTGGCCACATCATCGGCGGTGAACTTCTGGCCCCCGCGCTTGTTGAGCGCTTCCAGGCAGCCAATTACTTTGTCGTGAGCGACCATGGGCACGGCAACCAGACTGCGAGTTTGGAAATCGCTGGCCTTGTCTACCTGGTCGAAGAAACGCGGATCACGGTTGACATCCTCGATCACCACTGGTTCAGCGTGTAGGACAACCCAGCCTGCGATGCTGCCCTCCAGGGGCACTTCAACTGAGTCCAGCGAGAACCCGCCCAGATCGAGCGCAGCCTCAAAGCGCAGCACGCCTGCTTTGGTGTCCAGCAACAAGATCGAAGCAGCCTCCGAGTCGATCATCTCAGCAGCGGCCTGGACGATCTGCTCCAGCAACAAGCCAATATCCAGTGTTGAGTTTAGGCGGCGGCTGATCTCCAGCAGCCGTTCGGCACGCGCTAACGCGCTGGCAACATCCGAGGTTCTGGATGGCTGAGAGATCGTCATCTTGGCCCGCTTTCCAACAACCCGACAAGGTGAGGGAGCACTGTCGCCACGTCATCCCGGATCACGACAGCAGCCTGATCGTCCACATAGGTGCGCTCGAAGTTGATGACGATCACCTGTGCGCCATAGGCCAGAGCTATGCGGGGCAGTTCCGAGGCAGGCGCTACTTCCAGAGACGAACCCGCCACCAGCATGAGATCGCACGTGCGAGCGGCACGTTGCGCTGCATGTAGTATCTTGACCGGTAGCGCTTCGCCAAACAGAATGACGTTGGGCTTCAGCAGCCCCCCACAGTCCGGGCAACGGGGAAGTTCGCCTGTCTGGATGAAGTGCAACAGAAAAACATCCGTGGGATAGGTTTGGAAGCACTCGACGCAGGTAGCTTCGCGCAGGTGACCGTGCACTTCATAGATGACCTTTGAGCCGGCACGCGAGTGGAGGATGTCAATGTTCTGTGTGATCAATGCCTTGATGAACCCCAGCTCCTCCATTCTGGCCAGTGCTAGGTGCGCCGGGTTTGGCTGGGCCTCGAGGATTTGGCGGGTCAGTGGCCTGACCCATGCAAAGAATGCTTCCGGCCTCCTACGAAAGCCCGCCAGCGAGGCGATCTCCATTGAGTCGACCGTCTCCCACAACCCACTACGCGGGGTGCGAAAGTCGGGAATGCCAGAGGGCGTGCTGATCCCTGCACCGG
Organism: Anaerolineae bacterium; assembly: GCA_034434995.1. Taxonomy (GTDB): domain Bacteria; phylum Chloroflexota; class Anaerolineae; order Aggregatilineales; family UBA3940; genus DAOTYF01. The sequence goes on along the minus strand of DAOTYF010000070.1, from coordinate 38,518 downwards.
TCAGGGCTACCGCATAGCGCGCGCGGCGTAGCAAATCCGCAGCCTTTTGCAGCGAGTCGTTGACACTCACAGCGGCGTTTCTCAAAGCCGGGTTTGCTGAAGTGTAGCAGAAAATACCCCCCTGAACAATGCCGGGGGTTTGAGGCATTCTCGCATGTACTGATCCCTTGTGGAAAGACCACCATCCACGCATTACAATATCTCTCAGCTAGATCGTCCCATCTGGCCAGCCTGAAAGCTGGCTGCCGATATGGGAGATCGCTGCCTGCTCACTTCAGGGAGTTCATATGGCTAAAGAAAAAGAATACGATGTTGTCGTGCTTGGTGCTGGGCCGGGGGGCTACGTGGCTGCGATCCGCGCAGCGCAACTTGGGATCAAAGTCGCCATCGTCGAGAAGCAATACTGGGGTGGGGTATGCCTAAACGTGGGCTGTATTCCGACCAAAGCGTTATTGAAGAACGCTGAAGTTGCCCACACCCTGAAGCATCGTGGGAAGGAGTTTGGCTTCAGCTTTGAGAACCTGACATTGGATTATGGCGCGGCCTTCAAGCGCAGCCGGCAGGTCTCAGAGCGGCTGGTAAAAGGTGTCGGATTCCTTATGAAGAAGAACCAGATCGACACCTATGATGGCTGGGGAACCCTTGAGGGAGAACATACCATCCGAGTCGCGTTGAACGGTGGTGGAGAGGAGATTCTGACCTATCAGAACCTGATCCTTGCCACCGGCGCCAGCCCACGCATGATCCCTGGCGTGGAAGTCGACGGCGAGGTGGTGATCACCTACAATGAGGCGATCCTGTCTGCTCAAGTTCCAGATCAGGTGATCATCGTTGGAGCCGGGCCGATTGGCCTGGAGTTTGGCTACATATGGCACAACTACGGAGCAGAGGTCACCATCCTGGAGATGCTGGAGCGGCCCGCGCCACTAGAAGACCCGGAAGTCAGCACGGAGCTGGGCCGGGCCTATCATCGGCTGGGAATCAAGGTGATCCCCAGTGCCCGTGTGGAGGGGATCAGCATAACAGAGGGGAAGGCTGCTGTCAGGGTCTCGATGGAGGGCGGTGAGCAGACGCTCGAGGCGCAGAAGGTGCTGGTGGCGATTGGCTTTGTGCCCAATGTTGAGGGGTATGGCCTGGAAACACTAGGCGTGAAGCTGGCTGAGCGAACACAGTTCATCGAAATTGATAAGTACATGCGAACCAGCATCCCCCATGTGTATGCGATAGGCGATGTCACTGGCAAGCTGATGCTAGCCCATGTTGCCAGCGCACAGGGGATAGTTGCAGCGGAGGCTATCGCGGGCCATGAGACCATCGAGCTGGACTACACTATGATGCCACGCGCAATCTACTGCCAGCCTCAGATTGCCAGCTTCGGCTACACAGAGGAGCAGGCTCGCGCGGCAGGGTACACCGATCTGAAGATTTCCAAGTTCCCCTTCCAGGCGAATGGCAAGGCGCTGGGAATGGGCGAGGGCAACGGCTTTGTCAAGTTGATCGCCGATGCGCGATATGGGGAAATACTGGGTGGGCATATGATCGGGCCGGAGGTTACAGAGCTGTTGCCAGAGTACACACTGGCGCGGTATGCAGAGCTGACAGCTGAGGAGATCGCCCGCAACGTCCACGCGCACCCGACGCTCAGTGAGGTGCTGATGGAGGCCGCGCACGGGATCATAGATCGACCGATTCATATCTGAACCACTCATCGGTTGGCGACGCGCAACGCCGGGCAACAGCCGCCAAGCTGGATAGGTTCAACCGCTCTCGCCGGGCGCCCCCCTGGTAACTTCGTGCTCCGCTGGGGTAGGGATGGTCGGTCCCGTTCACCATACTGGCGCTGGCACCTCAGGGAGAGTCGCAGATCGTGGCTGTGCCGTTGGACAAGGCGGAGCCAACCCAACAGGGGGTATTCATAGATAGCGGGTGGGTCAAAGGTTGCCGGAGGAACCGATGTGATTGAGCATCATAGGTTGCCAAGCACAGGTGTGCCTCCCCCTGCAGTGGCCCTCAATGAGCGCGCCGGGTGTCTTGGGGCTGCCGCACGATCTCATCCCCCCATTTCCTGCTTGCTGATAAGCTGTTTGTGCTCCTCGACCAGATGGAGCATCTCCTCCACATCAGTGAATTTGATGCGTGGGCGACCTTCAGCCTGCCCACGCTGCTGCTCGAGCTGATCAAGGTACAACCAGTCATCGAAGGTGACGTAGCGCACGCCGCGATCCCGGAGTAGTCTCTCTAGAGCGGCCCGGCTGGGATCGGGGGGATCCATCAGCTTGCCGGCCTTTAAGTCTTCCAGCAGTGATTCGACCGTTTCAATTGAGTCTGGTTTGTTGGTGCCTATGATGCCGCTTGGCCCGCGTTTGATCCAGCCGACCACATAGTCGCCGGGCACTGGCTGACCGCCGTTTAACTGCGTCAGAACCCGCCCTCGGTCGTGGGGGATTGTGCCCCAGGGTTCGTGGAAGGGCACACCGGGCAAGGCAAGCCCCCGGTAGCCCACTGATCGAAAAACCAACCCGACCGGGATCGTCTCGAACTGGTCGGTGGGGCGGGCCTTGAGCCCACCCCTGCCGTCGTCTACCAGTTCGTTCTTGACGATCTTCATCGCCTCAACACGGTGCGTGCCGATCAGTTCAACGGGCGAAACCAGGAAGCGAAAGATGAGGCGCTTGGGTTTCCCCGATAGCGGGCGGCGGGCATACTCGCGTAGGTATTCGAGGTTCTTGGCAGCAGTCTTGTCCTCACCCCGGTCGAGGATCGCCTGGCTAAGCGGATCGAGGCTGATCTCGTCAGGACCGACAACCACATCGGCCTCCTCCATCTCGCCCAGTTCCTTGATCTCCGGGTTGGTGAAGGCAGCTTGCAGAGGCCCCCGGCGACCGAGGATGTAGATGGTAGTCACTTTGCTATGGGCAAGGGCATCCAGGGCATAGTCAGCGATATCTGTCTGGCGCAGTTCAGCCATACTGCGAGCGAGGATGCGGGCTACGTCCATAGCTACGTTGCCTATACCGACTACTGCGACGCTCTCCTGCGTCAGATCGAATTGGAGGTGACGGTAGTCGGGGTGGCCGTTGTACCATGCCACGAACTCGGTGGCTGGGTGGCTACCGGCGAGGTCCTCGCCCGGAATGCCAAGCCTACGATCCGTCTGCGCGCCAACTGCATAAATGATGGCGTGATAGTGGCGGGCCAGATCGGCCCGTTGAAGGTCGGAACCGAACTCGACATGGCCGTAGAATCGGAAGCCGGGGTGCGCCGCGATCTTCTCGTAGACCTTGGTCACGGACTTGATCTTGGGATGATCGGGAGCGACCCCACCGCGGACAAGACCGAAGGGGGTTGGTAAGCGGTCGAACATATCGATCTCGACGATCAAACCTTCCTCGTCCTGAAGGCGTGCCGCAGCGTAAAATCCCGACGGGCCTGAGCCAATGATGGCAACCCGGAGAGGATGATGATATGAGGTTCCTGGCATGGTCATAGAGTCTTTGATCCTTGATAGGCAGCCCTTTTCAGGGGCGGAGGTTAGGGTCGGCAGGAGAAAACGATAGCAGAGAGATCATAATATAAGACCAGTATACAGCCAATTTCCCTGCTCTATACGGCGGGACGCAATAATACCATACGGCTCGATTCTTACTCTGGTGGGTTGACGCGGAACAGACGCGCATCGCTAACAATGACCTCACCAGAGGCAGTGACGCCGGTGGCAGCAACAGTGTGATCGCCGACCTCCAGCACCCACCACGCTTCGAACGGCGGCGTGGCACATGTTGCCAGCGGACGACCGTCAAGGTACAGTGTCACATCATGCAGGCCCGGCGGCCCGAGCGCGGCGATTCGCAATCGCTGTGTATCGAGGGGCAGGGATGAGGAAACCTGGTAAATGGTATAGGCATCCGGCGAGGCGATCACGAACCCGGTCTGAGCATCTCTTCCGGAGGCTGGGGACGCCGTCAAGGAACCTGGCAGCAACGCCAAGCCCATCCGCCTAGCCCAGTCGTGGGCCTGTGGGGGCAGGTCAAGGAAGAGACGTTCCTCGCGGCGCTCTGGCGGCGTGAGTTCGTCCGCAGGAAGGCCGGTCAGTGTGTCGATGGTCATGCGCCGGTATAAGGTATCGTACTCGCTTGGCTGTGTGCCACTGATGAACCACTCACGGCGAGTGTAGGGGCAATCTGGCGTTGGGAGCAGGCCAGATAGCGAGCAGATTTCCACTTCCACCAGCCCAGTTGGGCGCTCGAATTCCAGTTCCGGCTGACCACGCAACACCGTCCGCATAAACTGGTGCCAGATCGGCCCGGCCCCGCTCACGCCGCTGATGTTATTCATGGGCGAGTTATCTGCGTTGCCGACCCATACGCCGACTACCAGATTGGGTGTGTAACCGACCGTCCAGTTGTCGCGAAAGTCGGTGGTGGTTCCGGTCTTGACCGCTGCCGGACGGCCAATCTGGAGGATGCTATGGGTGGTGTAAGTCGGAGCACGGGCCAAGTTATCGCTGAGAATGTCGCTGATCAACCAAGCCACACGCGGGTCGAGAACCTGCCCACCTAGGCCGGGTGGCGACTCGTAGATCACGTGGCCGTCGGCGTCCGCTACATCGAGGATCATGATGGGGTGGACGACACGCCCGCCGTTGGCAAAAGCCGCATAGGCGCCAACCATCTCCAACAGGCGTACTTCACCGCCGCCAAGCGTGATGGCAAGATCGTAGGCAGAAGGGTCAGTCAAGGTGGTCACGCCCAGCCGGGCCGCCAGCTCAAACAATCGGTCCAGTCCGATCTCGCTGAGCACGATCACTGCCGGGATATTGTAACTGGAAGCCAGTGCTTCGCGGGCCAGCACGGGGCCATGTTCGTTGCGATCAAAGTTGACGGGCACATATGAAAAGCCCTCGTGGGTCACGAACGAGGTACGTACGTCCAGCAGCATGGTGGCGGGGGTCATCGGGTCAGGGGCTGATGGGTCGAAAGCGGCAGCGTAGGTGAGCGGCTTCATAGTGGAGCCAGGCTGGCGTGGGGCCAGCGCGAGATTCACTGCGCCGCTGATCGATGGGTCAAAGTAGTCGGGGCTGCCCAGCATCGCCAGCACCTGCCCGGTGTACGGGTCAAGGGCAACCAGAGCGACATTGGTGGCGTTGTGAGGGGGCTCGCCGCCCTGGGAGGTATTCAGTAGCTGGAGGTGGCGGCGGGCGATTCGCTCAGCGGCATGTTGCCAGTCAAGATCGAGCGTGGTGCGGACTTCCAGTCCGCCGCTATACAGCACCTCGGGCGGCAGGATTTGCTCAAGTTGCGAGTAGACCGCCATCACGAAGTGTGGGGCTTCGATGGAATAGCGTTGAGCGGCAAAGGATAGAGGTTCTCGAAGAGCGGCGTCAGCGGCATCCTGGGTCAGGAATCCATGCTCGACCATCAAGCCCAACACGACCATCTGTCGCTCGCGGGCAGCATCGGGGTCGGTCAGCGGATCGTACCAAGCTGGGGCCTGGGGCAGCCCAGCCAGCAGAGCACACTCTGCCTGCCCTAACTCTTCGACTGACTTCCCGAAGTAGGCGCGAGCGGCGGCATCAATACCGTAGGCCAGGTTACCGTAGTAAGTCTGGTTGAGGTAAAGAGCCAGAATCTCATCTTTGGTGTAGCGCTGGGCGAGGCGATAGGCCAGGATGGCCTCGCGCAATTTGCGGGTGAGGGTGCGCTCAGCGCGTTCATGGGGATCGAGTAACAGGTTGCGCGCGACCTGCTGGGTGATGGTGCTGCCGCCGGAGACCACTTCCCCACCACGCAGGTTCGTCCACAGAGCGCGAGCGATGGCGCGCAGATCGACGCCAGGGTTGGTGTAAAAATTGGCATCCTCAGTGGCAATGGTGGCCTCGATGCACGGCTGTGGGATGGAGTCAAGCGAGATGGCGGTGTGCCGTCCCGCCTGATCGCCGATCACCTCGTACAACAATCTACCATATCGGTCGGTGATACGGATCGAAGGCCGGTGTAGCCCAGTGCTGAGTTTGTCGTTCACATCGGGCAGGCCAGCGAACAACCATACGCGGAGGCCGAGGAACGCAGCAGCCAGCAACCCAGTCAGGAACGCGAAGACCATCCAGCGTCGAGGGGGAGATTTGTGTCTCGGTGCACTCATACTCATCAGCGCTAGCGCACGCCCTGGGCGTGGGACATAATGTACCGCTGATGAAAGCGCACGACGAGTCAAGCATGGTTGTTAACAGCCAGGTAGGGAAGGACAAGGCCGTCTCAATAGATCGGCCTTTTCTCACCTCAAATGACCCTCTGTTGAGCATAGGGGTATTGATCGTCATCACCGCAGGTGTAGCCATGCGCCTGGTCGCCCTGGGCGAGCACCCTTATGGGTTGTACCAGGACGAGGCTTACTATGGCCTGGATGCCCTTGCAGTGCTCAGTGGGGGGCATGCCCTCTACTTTGCCGCCAATCATGGCCGAGAGCCGCTATTCATCTACCTGGTCGCTGCGACGGTGAGTCTGTTTGGGCAGACACCACTCGGAATCCGGGCGGCATCAGCTATACTTGGCCTCCTGACCATTCCCGCGACATACCTCTTGGGGCGCATCTGGGCTGGCAAGCGAGTTGGGCTGATCGGTGCCGGGATCATCTCCGTCACCCTATGGCCTATTCACCTAAGTCGGGTCGGATTCCGGGCAGCATCGCTGCCTTTGTTTTCCGCCCTAGTGCTGTGGCTGGGCGCCCTGGCGCTGAAGCGAAGATCGTGTGGGCTGGCCATAATCGCGGGTTTAGTGTATGGACTGAGCGCCTACACCTATCTAGCGGTGCGCTTCACCCCGCTGGCGCTGGCCGGGATGTTGGCCTATAGCCTGATCTGGCACCGTGACTGGTGGCTTGGTCGGGGGAGGCTCCTGGCATGGATGGCGGCCCCTGCTGTGTTGGTAATGCTGCCTCTGGGGTGGCTGGCGATCACACAGCCCGACCTCGTGCTGGGGCGCAGTGGGCAGGTGGCGATCTGGAACCGGCCCGACTTTGGAGCAGTGCTGGTGGCCAATACGCTGCATACGCTGGGGATGTTTACCTGGCGCGGGGACGCGATCTGGCGGCACAATGTGCCGGGCCGCCCGGTGTTCGACCCGTTGCTGAGCCTGGCTTTTCTGGCCGGGGTAATACTGTCTGTCTTCCGCTGGCGACAGCGGCCTGCGCTTGCCCTGGCACTAGTGTGGGTCGGTGCGATGTTGTTGCCCACTCTGCTAGCAGACGATGCACCGCACTTTTTGCGTGCAGTTGGCGTATTGCCGGTGGTGGTGCTGATCCCAGCACTGGCGATGGACGCAGGGTTGGAAAACCTCATTCCTCGCCTTTCCTCCCGCGTACAGGGAGGGGTAGTAACTGGGATCATGATCCTAACCCTGGCGATCAGCGCGGGTCTGACTGCCCGAGACTATTTCGGCTGCCGACCTGAGCTTCCAGTACGATGGTCTGGCTTTGATTATGTGGGCTGCTATCGCACCGATCTGGTACGGGGGTATTTCTTCCAGGCCGAGGCGACCTCCCTGGCACGGGAGATCAACGCGGCGCAGGGTGTGGTGGTTCTGGATCGGCGCTTCTGGGAGACATTCCCCTCGGTGCGGTTCCTGATCACCCACGAGAACCTCGTCTTCTATCAGGAGGGGGCGCGGGCTGTCCGGGTAGACCCGCCCATGAGCCTGTTCGCATGGCCGCATGAGGGACTGGAGGAGGCACTGGGCGCGCTACCAGCGGAGACGGAAATCACCGTCAGCCCCGGGCCAGAGACACGCGGCGACCTCGATCCCGCTGTGTACCGCCTGTACGTGCGCTATTCCGCTGTAACGATCCCCACCGCCACGCAAGCGGAACTTTCTCATCCACTGGCGCGTTTTGCAAATGGCATTATCCTGGCTGGGTGGGATATTGAGTCGGCGGGCGGGATATACAACCTTAGCTTTCGATGGGCCGCTGAACAGACTCCGGAGCAACCGGTACGGGTCTTCGTGCACCTTGTAGATGCTAATGGGGCCATCTTATCCCAGATTGATGAGCCACCAGGGACGATCTACTACCCCCCGTTGTCGTGGCAGCCGGGAAGCGTTATCATTCACCGGGCCAGCTTGGCGGTCGCCGGGCTTGAGCAGCCCGGCGTGCAGTGGCAGATCGGTCTGTACGAGCCGGCAACCGGAACCCGGGTTTCCATTCTTGAATCCGGTATGGCACAGGAAGATAAAGCGTTGATCCTGATGGGGGACTGGGATTCAACGCCCTAGGCGTGTAGCGAGGTGTATAACTCATGAGGTTGCTGCAATGTGGGAAACTTGCGCTGGCGGGCGGATTGCTGATCGCCCTGGCAGTCGGCGCGACACCGGCGCTCGGCGCACCTGCCGGGCAGGACAACCTGCTCGCTAACCCGGACTTCGAAGGATCGTTTGGTGGTGAGGAATACACCTCCGTGCCAGAGGGCTGGAGCCCGTGGTGGCAGGAAGATGCCACCTTCAGCCGCCCCAACTTCAACCCATCGGAGGGTGTGCCTGAGCGGCTTAAATCGGGCCTGCGGGCAGCCAGTTACTGGATACAGTACCGCCGCTACAATGCGGGCCTGTTCCAGCGGGTGGGCGCAACCCCCGGAGCCCGATATCGCTTCACAATCTGGGGACACTCGCTGACCCGCCCCAGCGGCAACGTCCAGATGCAGATCGGCATTGATCCCAACGGCGGCGGCGATCCCTTCTCGTCGAGCATTGTCTGGTCAGGCGTGCTAGTTCCGATGGGCACATACCAGCAGTTCACGGTTGAGGCGACCGCCGCGGGCAACGAGATTACTGTTTACCTGCGGGCCGCGCCGGATTATCCGGTTGAGCAATCCGAGACGTACTGGGATACGGCCAGCCTGACCGTCGTGGGCCAAGCTGCGCCGACCAACACGCCACCTGCAGGTGGTTCCAGCGGCGGGACAAGCGGGGGATCCAGTGGTGTACCAGCAGGCTCGATCCAGCCGGCCACCCCGCTGCCCGATGGCTCGGTGGTGCATGTGGTGCAGCCTGGGGAGACGTTGATCGGGATTGCCGTCACTTACAACGTGACACTGGAGCAGCTCCGCCAACTTAATAACCTCCAGACAGATATGGTGTTTGTTGGGCAACGGTTGCTGATCAGCGAACCGCTGCCGCCCACACCCACCACTCCGCCGCCCACACCAACGACCGCGCCGGAAGTGGCTGAGGCAGCCACTCAGCAGGCTGCTCTCCAGGTAACCAATGGCACGATCTGCATCATGAGCTACAGCGACCTGAACGCTAACGGCATCCGCGAGCCGGAGGAACCGAAACAGGCGGGGATCACCTTCCTGGTTAATGACAGCACGGGAACAGTAGGAACATATACCACCAACGGCCTCGACGAACCTTACTGCTTCACTGAGCTGGCTTCAGGGAACTACACGGTCTCCTGGACGGCGGACGGGTTTACGCCGACCACCGAGCAAACGTGGGTGGCAAACGTCAGCCAAGGCTCGACGGTGAGCCGCGAGTTCGGTGTAGCCGGGGGCGAAGCCACAGAAGGAGAATCTGGGCAGGGCGGCGGTGGCCTGTCGCCACTGTTGACAGCGCTGATTGGCGCGTTGGGGGTGATCTTGCTGCTGGTTGGCCTGGGCGCAGCAGGGTACTTCTTGCTGCTGCGCCGCGCGCAGGTGTAACTTTCAAGGGTGTGCCTACGACGGAATCAGACACCTACCCCAACCGTTCACACAACGAGCCAGTATCCGCGTGGTGGGCTGCTGGCTCGTTGTGTGTGGCGGTGCTGGCTGCTGCTCCGCTGTTCCTGAACCCCGGATTTCTCAACACACGGGGTGGGGGTGATAGTCCCTTTTTGCTGTTCCGCCTGCATCAACTCTATGCGGCGCTAAGCGAAGGCATCTTCCCAGTGCGTTGGATGCCTGATGCGGCCTTTGGGCTAGGTTACCCGTTCTTTAACTACTACGCCGCTTTGCCATACTACTTCGCGGCGGGCTTCCGGGCGCTGGGTTTCTCCTTTGTTCTCAGCCTGAAGCTGACTCACCTGCTGGGATTCCTGGTGGCAGGGTGGGGAGCATATGCCTGGGTGCGGCGGATCACGGGCCATGCTGAGGCTGGTTTCCTCGCCTCGGCAGCGTACACGTTTGCGCCGTTCCACATCGTCAACGTGTACGTGCGGGGCGACTCGCTATCCGAGTTTTGGGCAATGGCCTGGTACCCACTGATCTTACTAGCGATCCTCGAGGCAGCCCGCCAGCCATCAAGCCGACAGGTGGCCTGGGTGGGGCTGGCATCCGGCGCACTGGTGATGACTCATAATATCTCGGCGCTGATCTTCGCCCCGGTCGCAACAGCCTATGCGGTGGGATGTGCTCTCTGGGTTCAACCGGTGGGAGCAGGAGACCTCTCACCTGCGCGAAAGATGATCCCCCTCGCGCTCGCGGGGTTCCTGGGCCTAGCGCTATCAGCCTGGGTATGGCTTCCGGCGCTGGGCGAACGGAGCTATGCCCAACTTGGCGAGCAGACGACGGGTTACTTCTTTTATGGCAATCACTTCCGTGCTGCAAACCTCATTCAATCTGAACTACTGTTCAATTATGATATCGGGCAGGAAGCCGAGTCACCGTTCAGCATGGGACGGATGCAGGCGATTCTGATCCTAGGAGGAGCGGCCTTGCTGATCGCCCGGATGATCCGTCAGCGTACATGGTGGCGCGATGGTTTCCTGCTGGCCGGGCTGCTGCTTTCGACCTGGATGATCACGCCGCTAGCTTGCGTAGTGTGGGAGCACATGCCCCTGCTGCCGTTCGTCCAGTTCCCCTGGCGATGGCTGTCGGTGCAGGCGTTGTTTGGGGCGGGGGTTACGAGCGCCCTGGCGCCCCACTTCCCTCCGCGCATGGCAGCCCAACAACGTGGTGCGTCCCCGGGTTCCCCAGTGGGTGCTGATCGGGGCTGGCTGGCTCTGATTCCGATCACGGTGGCCACGTTGAGCGCTATCGCTGGGATGGCCGGGCTGCGCCTGAACTTCATTCCCCTGAACGATGCCGACGTGACCCCCCAGCGGCTGCAGTGGTACGAGTCGTTCAGCGGCAACATTGGAACCACGATTCGACACGAGTATCTGCCTGTTTGGACCAACCCCCGCCCTTATGCGTCGGACGTGCTGTTGGGGCGTGCGCCGCGAGCGAAATTCCTGACCGGCGAGGGTTCGGCAGAACGTATTACAGCAGGAGCTGCCAGCCAGATATGGGCAATCAATGTAACCAGCCCAAGCGCTCGGATCGCCGTGCCGCTGCTGTACTGGCCTGGCTGGCGTGCGGAGGTCGATGGGCAGCAGACAACCCTGACTCCGGTGGAGGGGCTTGGCTACGCGCAACTCGATGTGCCACACGGCAGCCACATGCTTCGCGTGTGGCTGGGTCGCACGAACCTGCGTTTGGGGTCGGAGGTGGCTTCGCTGGTGGCGCTGCTGCTGGCGATCTGGCTTTTCCAGCCCCGCCCTCCGCGTTGGAATCGGGTGAAGTGGGTGCGGGCCACCGGGGTAGCCGTGGCGGGGGCGGCACTTGTGGTGCTGCTGCATACTTTGCCAGAGGACGCTCCATTGACCGGCCCGCTCAACGCCGATTTCGCTCAGGAGGCATATTTCCACCATAGCCCGGAGGGGATACCATACACGGATGGCCGGGTGTTGCTGTCAGCCAAGTACAACGCAGACAATTCTCAAGCCAGCACGATCTCGCTTGGGTGGGGCGCCCCAACTGCTCCTGGCGGTGTCTCGGTCGTCCTAGTCGCCCCCCCACAGCAGTCAGCACAGGGGGCGCCAGGCCCTGACCTGCCGGCTGCGATACCCTTCAAGCATCTGACACCGGGACTGTACTTCGCCCTGATCAGAACCCCGTATGCGCGCCCCCTGACCGAAAATGGCCTGACGCGCGGAGATATCTATGTCGAGCCTGTAGTCGTGTCAAGCCAGCCAGGAGGTCCGGGGGCCAGTGCCATGCGAGTCGAAGCCTCATTTGGAAACCTTGCACTGATGGCCGCAACGGTAGAGGATCAACTGGAACATCTGGTGGTCACACTGTGGTGGCAGGCACTTGAAGAGGTGACGAAGAATTATGCTATCGCGTTGCGGGCCTACGATACAACCGGGAACCAGTGGGCGGCCCTGGACACGCAGGCGGGCGGAGCCGGATTGTATCCGACAGGGTTGTGGTTGCCTGGTGAAGTTGTCCCGGATACGGTCTGGCTTTCGCTGCCCCAAGGCACACCGCCTGGTGTGTACACCATCCAGGTGACTCTGTACAACGCAGCCACTCTGGAAGCCGTCAACCAGGTCAGTCTGACCCCAGTGGAGTACCGTGCCCTGTCCCCACATCATCAACCGTGCGGTGAGCCTGAGCCGCACACTTTCGACGAGGCCATAGGGCTAGATCATGTCAACCTGACGCCTACCCTGGAACAGGGCAAAGCGCTCAGCGTGGAGGTGGGCTGGATAGTCAAAGTGTCACCCAACCAGGAGTACCAGGTCGAATGGTCGCTGATTCAGGACGAGCAGACCCTTTGGGCAACCCGGACACCGCTGGCTCCCGGCTCTGATCCAACCAGTTGGGAGTCTTCGGACTGCCGTGCTTATGTCCTGGGGCGTCACCGCCTAGACGTGCCTGGCTCGCTGCCGCCGGGAGACTATGCGCTAACTTTGCGGCTGCTCTCGGAGAACGGGGACTTTGTTGGTGAGCCTTATATGGCAGGAAGGGTGACCATCACTGAGCGAGATCGTACATTCGATGTGCCGGCACTCGATACGGCGCTAGATGTCAGTTTCGGTGGTCAAATCAGACTGTGGGGATATTCAGTAAGCCAGCAGGAAGGGGCGCTCGATCTGGCTGTCGCCTGGGGTGCGCTGGTTGATCCGGCCTTTGACTACAAATATTTCGTGCACCTGTTTGACCCGACCAATGAGCGGATCATCGCTCAGGCCGATGCAATGCCACGTGCCTACACCTATCCGACCTCGCAATGGAGCGCCGGCGAGGTGGTTGAGGAAACGATCTCGCTGGAAGTAGACAGCGCGCCCCCTGGCCAATACAGGATTGCGCTAGGCTGGTACGATCCAGCAACAGGGAATCGCCTGATCGCGGTTACTGCCAGCGGTGAAGTATTGCCCGGCCAGCGGGTAATCCTACCCAATGTGATCCTGATCCCATGATAGGGCCACATCCTTATTTTGTTGAGGCAGGTTGGATTTCACCGGGTGTGGCTCCTGCCGCTAGCTGGGCAGTCGGGACTGCACTTCGGAAGAAGGCCCACTCGGCCAAGATCGCCGCCGCATAGAATATTGAAACAAGCGCGAACACCGGCACAAAGCCAAATTCCCCATACTGCGCCTGAAGCTGCCCGCTGATGGAGGGGCTGACCACCCATCCGAATTGGAAGGCAAGCCCGTTCAGCGCTGAGGCCAGCGATTGCGCCTCCGGTGCGGCCTGTTCCAAGATAAAGGTCTCGTAGATTGGGCCACTGAGGTTCATCAGCGAGAGGCGGAACAGATACGCCAGCGCTGCGATGCCGAACCACAACCCAGCGCTACCCACGCCGCCCGGCACGACCCACGCCGCCACACCCAACAGGATCAGGAAGGGGATCGAGAGCGCCTGGCTGAGCATCACTGTATTGATCTTGCCCCAGCGGTCAGCCAGCGGTGGCGCGATGAACTGCGCGGCAGCCATTCCCAACGTTCCAACGGCAAATAACGTGCCAATGGCTGTGTCGCTCTTGCCGAAGACATGGCGGTAATACAGATTCATAAAGGGCATCATCAGACCCGCGCCAAGGCCGATGATCAGCGATGGGGAGATCAGTCGGATCATCTGCCGGCCATGCCGGGCCAGCTTGCTCCAGGGCATCTCGATAGCATGTTTATGGTCGGGAGGGATCATGCGGATACGCAACAGTGGGGCAAGGCCGAGTAACGTTACCAGAGTCATACTGCCCAACGCAAGCTGGTAGGCCAGGGTGTCTGTCGGTCTGGCGTCGACCAACCCCCCCAACCAGGTAGGCAGCACGCCGCCAAGCTGATTCCCTGCCGATCCGGCCAGCGTCATCAAGCCGAAATTGAAACTGAAAACATATTGCCGCTCCTCGTCTGTGGTGTTACGCATCAGGAAGGGAGCGACTGCTACCTGACGGATCGCCATGGCCAGCCCGGCAGTGACGTTGAACAGAATCAGGCAGACACGCTGTGGCAACAATACCAAGCCCAAGAGCGAGAGGGCGCTGACCAGCCCCGTAGCAATCATAATGGTTTTCTGCGAGAAGCGGTCAGCAAGATACACTGCCGGAAGGGCTGCCAGGAGTGCCGCCAGCGACGAGTAGCTGGTCAGGTTGCCCAGGAAGCGTTCATCATACCCGCCCAAGCTGATCACATAGAAATTGAACAGCAGTCGGAACACCCCAAAAGCTAACCCCTCCATACCGCTGTACAGCAACACCATCTTGGAGTTCGGGCTAAAGAGGGCCATCTTGGCCAGATACAGGCGAAGCCCAGCCGACGAGCGCGACATGGCAGCTCCTTGTGGGGAGATGACGCGAGTAGAATAGATATTTATCTAACATGCCGTGCAAAGTATAACGCATTCTAAGCGCTACGCCAGCCCCTAGGGGCATGGAAACAGGGTAGGAACATCCCAGGAGTGCTGCCGTGAATGACACAGGTCAAGTTCCAGCGTATAGCTAGCGCATCCTGCGCTTATGCCACTTATGCTGACTACTGCTCTTGTTCATCCCCATTTCTCTGGTCGTGTTTGCTGTTGACACCTGGGCATTTCATGCCTCCCTTATCTCACCTGCCCATACCCTTGGCCATGGCTGATCACCGCCCTGGTTGGCCATTATGCACGGAGCGGGCATTCGTGTTATGATGCAATTATGCTCTTGCCATTCGCCGCCGGAGCGATCCTCGCGTGTGCGGCGCAAACCAGTCACAGAGGTTGCCTGACAGGAGATGCCACATGATACACCCACTTGGTTTCCGCACCCGCGTACTGACCCCCATAATCTTGCTAGCGTTGTTGCTGGTGCCAATGGTCACCTTTGCCCAGGGCGAGCCTACGGCAGTGGTAACGACGCCTCGGCTCAACGTGCGCTCTGGCCCCGCCCCGACCTTCGACGTGCTGGCTGTTCTCAACCAGGGTGACGTTGTCACCCTGCTGGGCCGCAATGCTGGCAGCTCATGGGCGTTTGTGCGGACGGCGACCGGCGTCGAAGGCTGGTCGAGTACACGGTATCTTACCCCGACTGCTCCGTTCGCTAGCCTACCGATAATAAGCGCTTCAACAACTTCTCCCTCCACTGGCGGGCAG
Source organism: Anaerolineae bacterium (assembly GCA_034434995.1). Taxonomy (GTDB): domain Bacteria; phylum Chloroflexota; class Anaerolineae; order Aggregatilineales; family UBA3940; genus DAOTYF01. The sequence continues at coordinate 23,154 of DAOTYF010000070.1, read as the reverse complement.
GCCGGGACCATCGCGCCGACTGGTTTCCCACCGGGCAGCCTACCGGGAGGTGGCACATCCGGGATAGGCCCTGGAATGGCGGTTGTCTCAGTGAGTCGCTTGACCCTGCGGGCTGGCCCCGGCGTAGGCTACGCTGTGGCCGCCATTCTGAACGGCGGGGATGTGCTGACGCTGGTCGGGCGTAATACCAATGGGTCGTGGGCGAAGGTCCAGACGATCGATGGCCTGGAAGGTTGGGTCAGCACGCGATACATCACCATTGCCGGGTCTGCCTCCGATCTGCCGATACTAGCCAGTGTTGAGCCAGCAGCGACGGTCACCACAGGGACGCTTAATGTGCGCTCCGGCCCCGGGGCGAACTACGATGTGATCACCACCGCCAACTATGGCACGGTGGTTAACCTGTTGGGGCGAAATGGCAACGCCTCGTGGGTGCAGATTCGCGTCAACGGGCAGGTGGGCTGGGTGGATGCTTCCTATATCAGTACCAACTACAACATCCGCTATCTGCCAGTGCCAGCCGGGGTGTGATCTCTCTATCCCCAATTGCACCCCCACCCTTTGCTTTGCACGACCCTCTCACCGATGTGCCCTAACAGGTTGCATCGGTGAGAGGGTGTGTTACAACGGGCCGTTGGTTAACGGGGGAACCGTTCGGCATGACCTCACAATATGGATACGAATCCCCTTTCTCGTGGCGCTACGGCAGTGACGAGATGCGTGCGCTGTGGTCAGAGACGGCTACGCGGCGGCGCTGGCGGCGGGTCTGGGTTGCGCTAGCGGAGGCGCAGAGTGAGGCCGGGTTGGTCACGGCTGCCCAGTTGAAGGAGCTACGCGCCCACGCCGACGATGTTAACCTGAGCCGAGCGTCGGAGATCGAGGCGGAGATCCGGCACGATTTGGTGGCGGAACTGCGCGTATACGCCGAGCAATGCCCTACCGCAGGTGGCATTCTCCACCTTGGCGCAACGAGCATGGACGTGAAGGATAACGCCGATGTACTGGCCCAACAGGAGGCCCTTGATCTGATCCTGGGCAAACTTGGCGCGCTGTTGCTTGCTTTTGCTGAACAGATCGAGCGCTGGGCCGACGTGCCATGCATCGGATGGACGCACCTTCAACCCGCTGAGCCAACTACCGTTGGTTATCGGCTGGCTGTCTACGCGCAGGACTTGCTAGCTGATGAATCCGACCTGCGCCGCCTGCGCGCCAGCCTGAAAGGCAAGGGGATCAAGGGTGCAGTGGGAACGGGCGCCAGCTTTGGAGAGCTGCTGGAAGGCACGCCGATCACTCCTGCGGACCTCGAACGCCGTGTGATGGCTTTGTTGGGCCTCGATGCCTTCCCCGTCACCAACCAGACGTACCCCCGTCGCCAGGAGTGGGCTATCCTGAATGGGCTGGCTGGGCTGGCAATGACTCTCTATCGCTTCGCTTTCGATCTACGGGTTTTGCAATCCCCCCCCATTGGGGAGTGGTCAGAGCCGTTTGGGGACAAGCAAGTTGGGTCGTCGGCGATGCCTTTCAAGCGCAACCCGATCAGCGCTGAAAGCCTCGATAGCCTGGGGCGGTACGTCGCTGTGCTGCCGCGCGTGCTGTGGGACGATGCAGCTCACTCATTGCTGGAGCGCACCCTCGACGACTCGGCCAATCGCCGGATCGTGATCCCGGAGGCATTCCTGGCAACTGATGAGATAGTGCAAGTGGCGTTACGACTTGTCGCAGGGTTGCGGATCGACGAGGTGATGGTGGCACGAAACCTGGCCCGCTTTGCGGCGTTCGCGGCGACCGAGCGGGTGCTGGTAGCGTTGAGCCGCGCTGGGGCGAATCGCCAGGACATGCATGAACGCATCCGCCAGCATAGCCTGGCAGCGTGGGAGGCAGTGCGAGCGAATCAGCCCAACCCGCTGGCCGATCTACTGGCCACCGATCCTATGCTGACTGCCCATATTCCCGCTGAGACGATTCGATCCCTGATGGATGCTTCCCACTACACGGGCGATGCTCCTTACCGAGCACGGGAAATGGCGGAGGCCATCCGGGCTGCTCGTAATCAGCATTCGTAGGGACTTAGCAGAACAACGCACCACGATCTTACACCCACAACCTGGGCAACGGATCGATCTTCGCCCGCCCCTCCCTGCGCTCACACGCGGGCCAGTGAAAGTGATAACCACAACTTGGGGATTGCTGACCAGACGCTTACTGGTAACTATAGATCCCCTGTCCCGTGCGCCGACCCCAGCGCCTGGCCATCACGAGTTGCCGCAGCAGGGGAGCGGCGCGGTAGCGATCCGCCCCGTTCGTTTGCCCTAGGGCTTCCAGAATCCCCATCACTTGATCCAACCCGATCAAATCGCCCCATGCGAGCGGCCCTCGCGGATAGTTCGTGCCGAGCTTCATTGCCTGGTCGATATCCTGAGGTGTGGCGATCCCCTCCATTAGGGCATAAGCTGCCTCGTTGACCAAGTTCGCCACGATGCGCGGCAGAACCCCACCGACCGCATCCTGGATCGACACTGGCTCTTTGCCCAAACTCGCCATAAACGTGCGGGCCGCCTCGACGCTCTCTGGGGTGCTGCGGAGTCCGGGGGCCAGCTCGAACACCCGCGCCTCGTGTAGTGGCGGAAGCGCCGCCCAGCCAACCACCTGTCGGGTGTGATGCAGCCAGCTATCGACTTCGCTTGTGCTGGCGTTCAGGATGGCGCTGAGGATCAGCGATGGCGCCCCTGGTGACGTGCACACCCCCTGCAGGGCCAATCTCTTGTGAGTGCGATCGGCGATCACGGCTTCGAGCACCAGATCGGCAGCCGGTTCATGTTTGCTGAGGAAGCGTGTCAGGGGACCGGGGAGCGAGCCTTCACTTCCGACCTGATAAGCAGCCACGGCATGGCCAGAATCGCTGGCGAGTGCGGCCATCTCTTCGGCCAGCGGCCCATCGCCAATCACGAGGACCTTACTCATAGGCGATTCGCGCCGCGATCTTGTCCTCTAGCGGGAACAGCCCCGGCAGCCCACGCAACGGGATCGGCTGAGCCAGACGGCGCGGATTTGCGAGTCGCCAGCCGACACGCCCACCGGGGTCAGGATCGGGCACAAGGTGTTGATCTCGCCATGTTGCCCACGACTCTGTATCGAATTCGATCATCTCGATGATCTCCGCTGTACCCACCAACGCGCTTGTCACCAGCGATGTCGGGTCGAGGCCGTAGAGAGTGCAAACCTCTATCTCAACTTGAAACGCCGCGTGGATCGCAAACGGGCCACGATGTGCCGTTCGCCACGTCCGTGTCTCAACAGTCTTGCGGCCCAGCAGGATCAGCTCAGCCCAAGGCTGCCGCACGCTCAATGCTTTCATGGAGGCCACCCCCACCTACGGGTTTTCATAGTCGTACCAACCCTTCCCTGTCTTACGCCCCAGCCGTCCACTATCCACCATCTGCTGTTGAAGCAGGCAGGGACGGAAGCGCGGCTCGTGGAAGAACTGCTCATACATGGAGAGTGAAGCCGCGTAGTTGGTATCTATCCCGATCAGATCCATCAGCTCGAATGGCCCCATACGAAAGCCGCCGCCTTCCCGCACGAGCTGGTCAATGGTGGCAGGGTCCGTGACACCCTCACCGAGCACCCGCAAGGCTTCCAGGTAAAATGGGCGCGCTACACGGTTGACGATGAATCCCGGCGTATCTTTCACCCGGACGGGAAACTTGCCCATACGCCTCGCTAGTGCCAGAGTCGCCTCAACAGTCGCTGCAGAGGTCATTGCCCCAGCGATCACCTCCACCAACGGCATTAGCTGAGCAGGATTGAAGAAGTGCATCCCGATGGCCCGCTCTGGCAGGGTGAGCGCCGAGGCGATGTGCGTCACGCTCAGAGTGCTGGTATTAGTTGCCAGAATCGCATCGTGGCGGGTGGCGCGTTCCAGGTCGAAGAACAGGCGTTTCTTGAGGTCGATCTTCTCCGGCACAGCCTCGATCACCGTATCGCACGGGGTGAGGTCTTCCATCGCTCGTGCGGTTTTGATCCGCGCTACAGCCCGCTCCGCTTGCTCCGGTGCGATCTTCCCTTTCTCTACCGCGCGATGGACAGAGCTGGCGATACTTGTGGCGGCCCTTTCGAGCATGGTGGGATCGATGTCGTAGAGGATCGTTTCCAGCCCTGCCTCGGCAGCGACTTGGGCGATTCCACCCCCCATTACCCCGGCCCCGACGATCCCAATCACATAATCGGTTCTATCCATACCCATCTACTGGCCGTGAAACTCCGGTGCGCGTTTTTCCAGGAAGGCCCGCAGCCCCTCGGCGTGATCCGCTGTACGACCTGCCAGGTCCTGCATGTCGGCCTCGTATTCCATCGCTTCTTCGAGGGTATGGATACTGGCGTATCCAATTGCTTGCTTAGTGTAGCCAATTGCTCGTGTAGGGGCCGCCGCGAATTGCGACGCGATCTCGCTAGCCACCTTCGCCAGCTCATTGTCAGGTACGACCTGATTGACCAGCCCCCAGGCCAATGCCTCCTGGGCTGTTACTTTGCGTCCGGTCAGAAACATCTCCATCGCCCGCGCTGTGCCGATCAGGCGGGGTAGCATCCACGTCGAGCCACTGTCCGGGACGAGGCCGATCTTAACAAACGCCTGTAGAAATGACGCGCTCTCGGCTGCGATCTTCAGATCACAGGCCATGGCAATGCTCATTCCCGCCCCCGCCGCCACGCCGTTGATCGCGGCGATCACAGGCTTAGGCAGGCTGCGCATGGTAGCGATCAGCGGGTTAAAGGTTGCCCGCAGGTGTTTGCCATAATCGACCCCATTCCCGGCGATGCGATCCTGCACGGCGCTCAAATCCGCGCCGGGGCAAAATCCACGCCCCGCCCCCGTCAGCACCACAACGCGCACCGATGCATCCTGTCCCGCTCCCTTAAAGGCATCGAGCAACTCTGCTAGCATCACGTCAGTCAGCGCGTTGAGCTTGTCGGGGCGGTTCATAGTGATGGTCAGCACACCGCCGCTCTGTTCGTGGAGGATGGTTTCATAAGCCATCGGCCATCATCGTCCTTTCCATTGCGGAGGGCGTTTTCCCAGGAAGGCTGCGATCCCCTCTTCTTTATCTTCCGACGAGTATAGGAAATAGTAGTGCCGCCGCTCGTAGCTCAGCCCCTCCCTGAGCGGCATCTCGAATGCCTTCAGAACCGATTCCTTCGCCAGCCGCACCGCCAGCGGCGACCGGCTGGCGATAGTCGAGGCGAGGGCCAGCGCCTTTTCGAGAACCATCTCGACAGGCACAACGCAGTTCACCAGCCCCAGCGCGCACGCCTCCCCGGCGCTGAGTATACGTCCCGCCAGCACCATTTCCATCGCCACCGCCTTCCCGACGGCGTGGGTGAGCCGCTGCGTGCCGCCCGCGCCCGGCATCAGAGCCAGCCCGACCTCTGGCTGACCGAACTTGGCCGTCTCGCCAGCTACGATCAGGTCGCAGCTCATCGCCAGCTCGTTACCCCCGCCCAGACACCATCCACTGACTGCTGCGATCAGCGGCTTGGGGAAGGTGTGTATCGCATCCCAATAGGCCGCGCGTGGGCCTGTCAGCATGTCGATGGACGATTGCCCCTGTAGCTCAGCCACATCAGCCCCGGCGGCAAAGGCCCATTGATCTCCGGTGATCACCACGACGCGGATCGCTTCGTCCGCCGCAAAGCTGGCTAGCGCCTCGGCGATTGCCTTGAGGGTTGTCTCATTCAGCGCGTTCAGCCGCTCTGGTCGGTTAATGCGGATCAGGCCCACGCCCTCGGTAGGGCGCTCGATCAGAACTGGCTCAGCCATAGGGAGGATCAGCTTTGCACTTCGCCAAACATCAAGGTGACCAGCCCGCTGGCGAAGCTGTTGAGGTTTTCACCTGCTGCTGCCATCTCCGGGCTTTTCATGGCCGCTTTGAGCGCCTCGAGGTCTTCGAACTCCATCTCGGCCATCATGTACAGCCCATCGCCCATGATGGTCCGCGTGAAGCGGGTGATGACCGTCCTCTGCAACCCCGGCACTTTGCTGATCAGGGGAATGTGGGTGTGGAAGTACGCCTCGTCAAATGCCTGGGGATCGCTCGGCTGCTTGTACAGGGCCACTAGCTTCATTGTCCCTCTCCTCTGTTGGAATGACCACTCCCCCCTCCCAGCACCTGGCGCAGCCACCCTGGGCGCGGCTACCGGCACTTTCTGAGCTGCCTGTGGGAGAGAGGGCCTACAACGGTTTGAACCGCTCGAACGCCTGACGGCATGAGTGGCAGTCATAGATGGCGCGACACGGCGTCGGCCCCCACGAGTTCAGCAGCGAGGTGCTCTCCGAGCCGCAGAAGGGGCACGTGACGGTCTCCATCAGCGCGATTTCAAAGTCCCCACCATGAACAGGCGGGGGGGCCAGCCCGAAGACACGGAGTTTCTCCCGCGCCTCCTGGCTGATCCAGTCCGTTGTCCAGGGGGGAGACAGCGTCACCTCGACACGCACATCGGCTGCACCCGCCTCCTTGAGCTGCGCTGCAATGTCTCTCTGCATGGCGTGCAGCGCCGGGCAGCCGGAGAAGGTCGGAGTGATCGTCACGACAACCGTCTCCCCTTCCAGCGCCGCACCCCGCACGATGCCCATTTCGACCAACGAGACAACCGGGATTTCCGGGTCCTTGACTTCGCTCAACGCAACCCAGATTTGCTGTTCACTCAGCATAATGCCTCACCACGTCAGGCCGGGGTATTGCCGTGTCACCTGTTGCAGGTCGTCCAGCAGCGCAGCCAGGTGTTCCGTGTGCTGATCTCTACTATTATAGGGGGTATCGGAGAGGGGCGGCAGGGCCAGCCCGGAACCGGTCAGCCACTCCCGGACCTGCCCCTCCCAAGCGCGGCGGACTCCGGCTGGATCGGGCACATACCCCGCCGCGATCAACCCTGCTTCGCTATCCGCCGGCTCAAAAAGCTGGAGGGCAGCAGGCCACAGGGTATCGAGGGCGGCCTGCATCCGCTGGTGACTCTCGTCAGTGCCCAACCCCAGGCGCCGCACCCATGCTCGCGTGTGACGCAGGTGATAGATTTCTTCCTTGCGAATCTTCGCTGCTGCTTCCGCCAACGGGGGATACTGGCTTGCCACCAGCCCGTCTAGCATTGCCATCTCGTAGGCGTCGAAAAGGTACTGGCGGGTCATGCTGAACGCCCAATCGCCCTTCGGCAGTTCGACGATCCGGGCGCTGCGATACGCTGATGCCGGGCGTTCGTAGACCAGCTTGTCCGGGAACGTCTCTCGATTCTCGCCAACCAGATCGGTATAGAGGTTGTACCATAAAATGGCGTGCCCGATCTCGTCCAGGGCAATGTTGGCGAACGCAATGTCCTCCTCAAGAATCGGGGCATGGCCGCACCATTCCGAATCGCGGTGGCCAAGCACCAGTTCATCATCGGCCATCGCAAGCAGCTTCGCAACCATCGCTGCCTTGAGATCAGCGTGCATTATTCCGCTCTTTGCGCTCGCGCAGCTTCCGCAGCGTTGCCACGGTGTGATACTCTCCCTGATCGCGGAACCGTTTCGTCTCGGCGATCCGGTACACCTCCACGTCCTCCGGCCCTGACTTTGCCACTTCGCCTATCGGGAAGACCCACCACACCAGCGCGTTCTTGTGGTTGAAGCTATCCCATGCCCACTGCATGGCCTCTTCCGCCGATGCCGCCTCAACCTCCCCGACGTGCTGGTGAACTCCCTTCTGCCCGACCTTCTGGAAGACGTAATATGACTCTTTCTTCCCCTCTTCTCGCTGTGGGAGAGGAAGCGGGGGGGTGAGGGCAAACTCTTCAGCAGTCCTTGCCAGGATTCGATCCGCCTGCACCACCCACAAGCTGACACACCTCGGTCGCCGCACGAACACATCCCGAGCGTTCTGGAGTGCGATCTCCGCATCTGGCGCGTGCACCGATCCGGCGTAGCGGTGCGGATCGCCCTCCGTTTCCTGATGCAACACGACCCAGCGGGGCCATTGGGTATCAGTCATCGCATTTCAGCTTGCGAACGGGCCAGCACTCAGCCATCAGCTACGTGTTTCTCAGCATACGCTATCAGTGCCTCACGCACCCACCGACCGTCTTCGTGCGCTTTGCGCCTGGCGCCGAGCCGTTTCCTGTTCATTGGCCCGTCACCGTTGATCACCCGCCAGAACTCGTCCCAGTCAATTGGCCCGCTGATCCAGTTGCCTGACTCTTCGTCGTAGCGCAGATGGGGATCAGGAATGGTCAGGCCAAGGGCTTGCAATTCCGGCACCATCTGATTGACGAATGCCTGGCGCAGTTCGTCGTTGGTCTTGGTCTTGATCCTCCACCGGATCAGCGCCGCACTGTTCGGCGAGTCGGTATCTGGCGGCCCGAACATCATCAGGGTGGGCCACCACCAGCGGTTGAGCGCGTCCTGGGCCATTGCCTTCTGTTCTGGTGCTCCGGTTGCCAGGGTGATAATGATGTCCTGCCCCTGCCGCATGTGGAAGCTCTCCTCGGCGCAGATGCGGATCATCGCCCGCGAGTAGGGGCCATAGGAGCACTTCGCCAGCATGGTCTGGTTGAGGATCGCCGCACCGTCCACCAACCAACCGATGATCCCTATGTCGGCCCAGCTCAACGCCGGGTAGTTGAAGACGTTGGAATACTTGGCCTTGCCCGCCAATAGGGCATCGATCATCTCCTCGCGCGTTGCGCCAAGCGTCTCCGCCGCGTGGTAGAGGTACTGGCCGTGCCCACCCTCGTCCTGCACCTTGGCGAGCAGGATCAGCTTGCGGCGCAGGCTTGGTGCATGGGGGATGTACGTGCCCTCCGGCAGCATGCCCACGATCTCGCTGTGTGCGTGCTGCGAGATCATGCGGATGAGCTGCCGTCGGTACTCCTCCGGCATCCAATCTCCCGGCTCGATCTTCTCCCCACGCGCGATCCGCGCCTCGAACTCGGCCAGCTTACCGGCATCATCCATCGAGTCTGCGATGGAGTCTACGGTGGCTCCGTACATAGCGTGCTCCCGTTGCAGGAATGAGGGAGTTCGTGTTTAACCCTTTGTTGCGAATTGCTACCTGTGCACCACTATCCTAGATTCACCCATACGGCTTTGGTTTGAGTATATAACTCAATAGCATCCTTCCCCATCTCCCGACCGAAGCCGCTTTCCTTGTACCCGCCAAATGGGACTGCTGCATCAATGAAGCCATATTCGTTGATCCACACCGTGCCCGCCTTGACTGCCTGAGCGAAGCGGTGCGCCTTGCTGATATCCTGCGTCCACACCCCAGCGGCAAGGCCGTAGCGGGTGGCATTGGCCCGCGCAATCAGTTCATCCCAGTCCTCAAAGGCAGTCGCGGCCACCACTGGGCCGAAGATTTCTTCCTGCACTATCTTCAGTGAGTCATCCTGGTGAGCGAAGACCGTTGGCGGTAGGAAGTAGCCACTCGCCAGGTCGCCGCCCAACCGCTCGCCGCCGGTCACGACCCGCGCTCCGCCGCTGATCCCGCTCTCGATGAAGCCTAGGATGCGATCAAGTTGACCCTCGGACACGATAGGGCCGATGTGTGCCTTGCCGAACCCATCGCCAACACGAATCTTCTGCGCCTCGGCGGATAGCCCTTCCAGCACTTCCTCGTAGATCGGCTTCTGAACGAACAGCCGCGCCCCGGCGACGCACTCCTGTCCAGTGGTGCTGAACACAGCCCATATGGCGCCTTTGATCGCTTTGCCCAGGTCGGCGTCGGCAAAGATCACGTTGGGGGATTTGCCTCCTAATTCCAGGCTGACGCGCTTCAGATTGCTAGTTGCCGCCGCCTGCATAATCTTCCGCCCCACCTCGGTTGATCCGGTAAAGGCTACCTTGTCAATGCCATGATGTGCCGCAATCGCTGCTCCTGCCGGGATACCATAGCCCGTCAGAATGTTAACCACGCCCTCTGGGAAACCTGCTTCAAGCATCACCTCGCCCAGCCGTAGCGCCGTGAGGGGTGTCTCCTCAGCGGGCTTCAGGATGCAAGTATTGCCACATGCCAACGCTGGGGCCAGCTTCCAGGCAGCCATCATTAGTGGGAAGTTCCAGGGGATGATCAGCCCGACCACACCCATCGGCTCGCGCAGTGTATATACGAGCTGGTTAGGATATGAAACGGGGATGGTGCTCCCTTCCAGCTTACTGGCCCACCCGGCATAGTAGCGGAAGTGCTTCACAGCCTGCGGCACATCGACCTTCGACGAGAGGCGCAGCGGCTTGCCGTTATCCAGCGTTTCTAGCTCAGCGAACTCGGCGGCGTATTTCTCCAGCAGGTCGGCAACTTTCCACAGCAGGTCGCCGCGCTGAGCGCCGCTCATCTGGCTCCACGGGCCCTCGGAGGCAACCTGCGCTGCCTGCACGGCGCGGTTTACGTCCTCATCACCTGCCGCCGCTACCTGCACCAGCTCCCTGCCGTTGGCCGGGTTGATCGTCGGGAATGTCTCACCGCTGGCGGCGTCCACCCACTGCCCCCCAATCAGCAGTTTTTTGGGCCCCTTTAGGAACCCCAGCGTCCCCGGCTGAAGTTCCACACCCACCGGCAGTGCTGCCGTCTGTGTCATGTCTTGCTTGACCCCCTGCAGTTCTTCATGGTTGGTCTGGGTCGCTTCCCAAATCGGGCATTTCTCCGTCCAGCCACTCTGGCGCGTCGTCCTCCGACCAACGTCTCCGAATCTCGTCGTAATCAGGCTGCCGCCTGCTGAGGAATGACAGCACCCCCTCCCAGGTCTCCGGGCTGGTGTTGTGAACAGCCAGCCAGTCGCGCCCGTGCCCAATAGTCAGGTGCCAGCTCAGGTCGCGCCAGAAGCTAAGCTGTTGTTTTGTGTAGCGGGTCTTCTCTGGGAACTTTGCCAGCAGTTTGCCGACGATTTCGTCCACCTTTACATCAAGTTCAGCGCGAGGGACAATCCAGTTCACCAAGCCCCATTCGAGTGCCTTCTGTGCGGAGATTTCCTCGTTGAGCAACAGCATCTCACGCGCCCGGCGTTCGCCGATGATCAGAGGCAGAAACTGCGTTGCGCCTGCCAGGGCAACACTGCCGTGGCTAGTTCCGACGTGGCGGATATAGATATCATCTGCCGCGACTGCCAGGTCGCAACTGAGGTTGAACTCGTTTCCGCCACCCACCACGATCCCATTCAGGCGAGCCAACGTCGGTTTGCCGAGGCCCCTCAGTCGCTCGTGGCACTCAATGAATTCCCCCATCCACTTCCAGTAATCGCGGGGACGACGAAGGAACTGACGCTGCTCACGAAGGTCAGCGCCGGCGCAGAAGGCCCGTTCGCCCGCGCCAGTCAGCACCAGCACGCCAATAGCGTCGTCCCAACTGGCGTCTTTAAGCGCCATGTTCATCTCGCTGAGAACGCCGTAGTTGACGGCGTTAAGTACCTCCGGGCGGTTGATAGTAAGGGTCGCCCGCCCGCTGTCTTTCTCGTAACGTATGAACTTGAAATCAAACTCCGAGGCATCCCGCCCGGCAAAGGGACGTTCGCTCAAGGCCAGCTCCTTTGGCGGTGTGACGAGCAGTCGATTCAAGTGTATCACGTTTGCTGGGAACAGGCGGAATCCTGGTCATCACACGCCCGATGGCATGACGCTCCGCCCCATTCCGGCTGGCTTGACGCCCGCTCGGGTTGTCAGTCCGTTCTATGCGCTGCATAATGCATCGCACCAATCGAGACCATCATGACCCTAATTATCTGGATAAATCCCTATTGTGTCCAGAGTTGCGCCAGGAATCAAGCCATGGCTCAGCCTACCCAAACCCGAACCGCCACCCTGCCCGACACTCCCGCCGCTCGCCGCCTTCAGATGTTCCTCGATGCCTACAATCGTGGCGATCTCGACTCCGTGACCGAGTTCATCACATCCTACTATACCGATCCCCTCGTCGAGCGCGGCCCCGACAGCGATCGCGCCGTGTGGAACGCGATGGACTACACCAATGCGCTGTGGCACGCCCTCCGCACCGACCCCTCCTGCGGGCTAGCCGTGCATAGGGTTGAGCGGTCAGCGCCGCATGATATCCGCGTGCTAGCACAGTGTGGGCTGGCAGGGGAATGGGTCTACATCAGAGTGAGACTCGCACCGCAGGAGCCGGAGCGTATGATCGAGTTTCGCGTGCGCCCGGCGCTCCGCCCCCCGGACCTGGCCACGCCGCAGCCTCCCACCGCCGATCTCATCGGAGCGTTTGCGGCATTCGTTGAGAGGCTGGTTGCCGCCGACGTGTTCTCCGGCGCAGTGCTCGTGGCGAAGGATGGCCAGCCCATCTTCGAACGCGCTTACGGCCTCGCCACTCAGGAATTTGAGGTCCCCAACCGGATTGATACGAAGTTCAACATTGGCTCTCTGAACAAGATGTTCACGGCGGTCATCATCGCCCAGTTGGCTCAGGAGGGTCATCTGCGTTTCGGGGACGTGATCAGCCAGCACCTTGCGGAATACCCGCCACAGATTGGCGGTAAAGTCACCATCCACCACCTGCTGGCGCACCTATCGGGCATCGGCTCGTACTGGAACGAGCGTTTTGAGTGTGAGCGTCCGCGCATCCGCACCGTCAGTGACTTTCTTGCGCTCTTTCAGGATGACCCCTTGAACTTTGAGCCGGGGACGCGCTGGCAGTACAGCAATGGAGGATACATCATCTTGGGCGCGATTATTGAGCACGTTACCGGGATGAGCTACTACGATGTCGTCCGTGAGCGCATTTACCGAGCCGCTGGCATGGAGAATACCGACGCCTACGAAATGGACATGCCAGTGAGGAACCTCGCCTATGGCTACACACACGTCGGCCCCGATGGGTGGCTGGAATTGGCTCCCCGCCGCAACAATCTTTTTCTGCATGTGGTCAAAGGGGGGCCAGGGGGTGGGGGATTCTCGACTGTCGAAGACCTGCTGAGATTCGACCGGGCGTTACGCGAACATATCCTGCTCGACCGTGCTCACACAGAGGCGGTCTTAGAGGGAAAAGTCGCGGTTCGCGGTCCAGGTCTACGGTATGGCTATGGCTTCTTCGACCGGCGGATCAACGGCCAGCGGGTGGTCGGACACAGCGGCAATTTCCCCGGCATCGGCGCGCAGTTCGACATGTACCTCGATACCGGATACACGGTCGTCATCCTGTCGAACTACGATCCCTGTGCGGCGCAAATCATAGTTGATCAGATGCGCGATCTTTTGACCCGCCTGTAGGCAGGGGGGGGACTGGGACGGAGAAATGTTCCCCTCACCAGAACCGCTATGCTCGGAACGGACGATGCCCTGTGAACTTGCACCATGTGCATCTTCCGTGGAAGGAAAACGAGCAAGGGGGCGGTGAGGTCTCTGCCCCAGCGCGCACTGGCGCTACGCAGCGGTTGCCTTCAATTCATTGGTGCGGTGAACCAACTCCGCCAGAGTGACACCTTCCAACCGGGATACAAGCATCTGCTGAGCTTCGGTGAAGATGTCGCACAGCGAACAGCTTACAGAAAGCTCGCATACGGAGGGATCGCGCACACATTGATTCAATGCAATCGGCCCATCGATGGTTTCGATGATCTCGCGGATGTTGATCTCGCTGGCTGGGCGGCCCAGGCAAACGCCGCCGCTTGCCCCGCGCGTGGCTTCTAAGACGCCCCGCACAACAAGTTGCGAGATAATCTTCGCCAGGAACGGCAAAGGAATCTTCTGCCGTGCGGCAATGGTCGCGGTGGAGATGCGTTCGCCCTCTGGTAGGCGGGCGGCCTCAATAGCTGCCCGCAGGGCATAATCGGCTTGGCGGGTGATTTCTAACATGGTCCTACTCCTAATTTTAAAGGGCATACCTTGCGATGTGACGGCTGCTGTTCCTGCCTTTGCCCCCCCTGTGCCCTATCCGAACCGAATAATTCAGGTCCACTTCGTAGGTGTTCGCGGGTGAATCTTGAACGACCCTCTTGAAGATAGCCATTGTGCAAACAGCCTGCCGGATTCCAACATGCAGGCACTTCTCATTTCTTACCAGCCTTTGCAGGAAGGGGGCAGGCTCCGAAGAGCCTGCCCCTACAGGCCCGATCCGGCTAACCCTCCGGCGGGATGATCTCAGCGTTCGGGACTGGCGTGCCCGTCAGCTTCTCATAGCTCAACTGCATCAATGCGACGAGGTATTTGACGTTGTGAACCTCAGCGTTGCGGTGCACGGTCTCCAATACCAAGTGATAGTTGAAGACTGCGCCCTTGAGGTTCACATCGGCGTTCTGAGGCAACTGGTAGTAGGGATAGCTCTCCAGGAAGACGACCCCACGTGACTCAAGCTCAGGCGCCATCAGCTCCAGCAGACCCTCCATCTCTTCATGGTTGGTTTCCGCTGTGCCATCGCCGTCGTAGTCGCCCTCCGCCTCAAAGTCAAAGCTGGCGACCTCTTCACCGTGGCACTGCTGGCAGATAGCCAGGTTCTGTGTCCCATCCACCGGGCTGACCATCAGGAAGGTGTGCTGACCAACCGTATTATGGCCGGGCAGCGGCTCGTCGTCCCCGGTATCCTCGGTGCCCTTGTCGTCCATGCCGGGCGTGGCTGCCATGTGACAGCCGACACAGGTGTTCTCAACGATCTGGCCGTGCGGATCGCTAGGCAGCGTCTCACCCCAGGTGTAGCCCGCGTTGCCGCCAGTCAACAGCTCGGCTGCCGACGAGTAGTGCGGGAGGTTGATGCGGTATGTGCCGGAACCTGCGCTAGTCTCAACAGGATCAGCCTCAACGGTAGCTACTGGGTCCACACGGGTATTGTGACAGGTCATGCAGGTCGCCGCCGGGCCTGCATCGCTAACCTCAGTCCCGTTGGGCAGCGTGATCGTGTCAAAGACCCGCAGTTGGTTCGGGTTGGCGGCATCATGGGGGTCGTGGCATACCGCGCAGGTGATGACCTGGAAGGCGAAGCGACGCTCTTCCTGTGGCACGCCATTCGCGGCATCGATGAAACCACCACCGGTGTGACAGCCAACGCAGGCTAGGCGGTTCTCGCCGATTGGATACCAGAACGCGCGGGCGTTGATATCAGCGTGTGGGCTGAGTTCCCACTGCTGCGGAAAGACGTGGTACGGTTCCTCAGCATGGCACTGGGCACATACGCCGTACTCCAGGCCACGGCTGATCGGGCCGGTGCCGTTGTGATCCGCGCCAGGGCCGTGGCAGCTCTCGCACTGGATGTTCGCCAGAGCCGCTACCTCAGGATAGTCCGCCACCATGGCGTCCCAGTTACCTGCCTGAAGCGTGCCGGGGAACTCCCAACCTGCATCACGGGCCACGTCATCAAAGCCGCCGTTAACGGCCTCAGGCCGGTTGTTGAAGCCGGTCGTGTGGCAGGTAATGCAGTTGGCATTGTAGTGATCGCTCACCTCGCCATCGATGGCGCGTGTGAACATGGTGGCATGGAGTGTCTCTCCCCAGGCCGCAGCTTCGTCCTCGTGGCAGGCGGCACACTGCGGGGGTGAGGCGTCCTCCCCCGTCACCGCACCGTTGCCAACGTAGGTGCTGGCAGTGACTGTCCAAGTGATGGAGCCACTGTTGCCTGCCTCATCGGTGGCAGTCAGGGTGAGGTTGTAGTCGCCCGCTACGTCAGCCATAAAGATGGCAACGGGTTGCCCGCCCATCACCTCGGCTGCCGAGCCGTCCGGCGTTTCCAGCGTCCACTCGAAGGTGAAACCCTCGATTGCCGGGGCGGGCTGCTCGAAGTCCGCAACATCCTCTACCAGCATGTCCGGATAGATGCCGTACGGGAAGATCAACGCCTGGACGGGCTGCTCCGCCGGATCCTCACCGGCGGGAACAGCATATGCCTCTGCGGCTACGTACGTTCCGATGCCGACCACACTGCTAGCCGTTGTCACAACATGCATCTCTTCGATGTCGTCAATCGGCACGTTAGGGGCAACTTCTTCAGTTGGCTCTACCGTAGCCTCTTCGGTTGGCTCTGCTGTGGCTTCCTCAGTGGCCTCAGGCTCCTCCGTAGCCTCCGGCACTGGGGTTTGTCCCTGACAGGCGGTTGCCAAGGAGAGCACTATCAGCAGAGTCGCTGCAGTGAATAGCTTCTGTGGCATTTTGGCGCATTCTCCTTGCTCCGAGCTATGTAGTGCTAGAATGCCTCCTGAGCAATATCTCCCCAGACTTGCTCAGATCGTCTATTTCAGTAAGTTCCCCGGTAGCACCTCCTTTCGGGGCAGGCTAAGGGCCTGCGAGTCAAGGCGAAACGCGCACGTGGCAGCAAACTGCGGAAATGCCTAGCTTAGCATACGAGGAACTGGCTGGTTGTAAGTAGTGAAAGTCTTCACTGGTCAACTCGACAAATGTAACCTTTTATAGGTGATTGAAAATCGGGTTGGTGAAGGGGCACTTTGCCTTATATCCGTATATAATGAATAGGTCATAGACTATAAAGAAAGTCCAATTGTGTCAAGTTCTCCCAAAGAGGAGCCAGTGATGGCCTTTGCCCGCCGTCTCGTAAGCCGGGTTGGAGGAGGGCTACGGAGTTTCTTCTTTCCGCCCACCGATGCACCTATCGGACGTCGCCTGCTTCCCTATGCGATTCTGGGCCTCCTGACGCTGATTCTGCTGACCGGGGGGGCCTATGCCTGGGAATACACCAACTCGCCAGTATTTTGCGGCACGACCTGCCATACCATGCCGCCGGAGTATGCAGCCTACCAGGTATCCCCTCATGCCCGCGTCGCCTGCGTGGAGTGCCACATCGGGCGGGGATTCATTGCCACACGGATCACCCGCAAAGCGGGGGATATTGAGCATGTGATTGATACGCTGTTCACCAACTACGAATTCCCCATCTATGCGGATAAGCTCCGCCCGGCCCGTGAGACGTGCGAGCAATGCCATTACCCCGCCAAGTTCTCTGACGACTCCTTGCGTCAGAACGTTCGCTTCAATGATGACGAGGGGAACACACGTTATTCCATCTTCCTGGCTCTGCGAACTGGCGGTGGTTCTCGGCGGGAGGGTCTGGGGCGCGGCATCCACTGGCATGTCGAGAACGAGGTGTGGTTCGTGGCCATGGATGACCTTCAGCAGAACATCCCCTATGTGCGCGTCATCGGGCCGGACGGGGAGGAAGCGATCTATGTTTCACTGGACACGGACCTCACGGAAGAAGAGTTAGCTGCGATGCCCCAGCAGCGCATGGACTGCATCACCTGCCACAACCGCATCACGCACAACATCCTGCCGCCTAGCCAGGCCGTTGCACAGGCGATGATGCGCCAACAGATCAGCACCGATATTCCCTACATTTACCGGGAAGCAGTGCGCATCTTGAGCGGTGATTACGAGACGGACGACCAGGCCCGTGAGGCGATCCGGGGCCTCGATGATCGGTATGCCGAGGACTACCCTGACTTCTATGCCGACCACGAAGAGGATATTGCCCAGGCCATTGAGGTTTTGATCAACATCTACAATGACTCCGTCTTCCGCGATCAGATGGTAGACTGGGAAACCCATCCTAATAATATCGGCCACCGCGACTGGCCAGGCTGCTTCCGCTGCCACGATGGGCAGCATGTCAGCCAGGATGGCGAGTCGATCCGGCTGGAGTGCAACCTGTGCCACTCGATCCCGCAGGTGGTTGGCCCTGATGTGATCGAACCTGTGCTGCCGCTTGCCACAGGCAGTGAGCCTGAGTCGCACTTCAGCACGCACTGGATCGCTATGCACCGTACCGCCTTCGACCAAACCTGCCAGGCGTGCCATACGGTTGAGAACCCTGGTGGCACAGATAACTCCTCCTTCTGTTCAAATGCTGCCTGTCATGGTACAGGATGGCAATACGCCAATCTGGATGCCCCCGGCCTAGCCGAGTTGTTAGAGCAAGAGCGCCCCTCTCCGCCACCAGCCGAGCCAACCGCCGCCCGCCCTGATGAAGAAGGCCCTACCTTTGATGGGCAGATCGGCCCACTGTTTGCTGAACGATGTACGGCCTGCCACAATTCCAGTATTGCCACTGGTGGCCTCGCTTTGGAAACGTATAACCTAGCTATGGTAGGAACAAGCGACGGCCCTGTGATTCTTCCTGGCGATGCAGAGAGTAGCTTGCTCATCCAACGCCAGCGCGAAGGGCACTTTGCTACCCTCACTGAGGACGAGCTACAGATGGTGATCGACTGGATCAACCAGGGTGCGCCTGAGAACTGAACTAGTCTCTGCGTCGAGGATGGCACTTTCGTAGGGGCCAGCAGCGCCATGCGCCTGTATATATAATAGGGGGCAGTGCAGCCCTGTACTGGGGAGGGTATCCTTGGGCCTGCCTCCTGATGCTGATCCTGAAGAGCAGCGTTTGGCCGAAGCGCGTGAGCGGATGGTGACACAGCAATTGATCAGTCGGGGGATCAACGACGCACGTGTCCTAGAAGCTATGCGAACTGTGCCGCGCCACCGGTTTGTCTCCCCCGACCTGCGTTTTGCAGCCTATACCGACAATCCCCTGTCCATCGGCCTCGGCCAGACCATCTCCCAGCCGTTCATTGTTGCCCTGATGACACAGCTCCTTGCCCCTCAGCCGGCTGACCGGGTGCTGGAGATCGGGGTTGGCTCAGGCTATCAGACAGCGGTGCTCTCCGGGTTGGTCAAGGAAGTCATTGGTATTGAGCGTGTCCCGGAGCTGGCCCGCGAGGCAGGTGAGCGGCTGCGTGCATTGGGCTATACCAATGTGAAGGTGATCGTCGGCGATGGGACAGAGGGTTATCCGCCCTGTGCGCCCTACGATGGCATCCTCGCTGCCGCCGCTGCCCCCACTATCCCAGAGCCGCTGCTCCAGCAGCTTGCCGATGGTGGGCGGCTGGTGTTGCCAGTCGGGAGCGTCGATGAGCAACTGATAGAGTTGGTGCGGCGGCGGGGTGGCAGCTTCCACATTGAGCGACTGACCCCCGTACGCTTCGTACCCTTGATTGGCAAGTATGGATTCAAGCGTGGCTGGTAAGTGAAGCAACGGATGACTGTGGCTGGCGATCTTCCTCGTGCTTGAAACCCTGCCAGATGCATGACGTAATCACTAATACACATATCTACCCAGTATCAGAGAGGTTGAGTAGTGGGTGAACTAACGAATAACACCAGCGCCGCGAAAGAAGAAACCAGCCACCACAACAAAGAGCGACACTGGGAACGCCGTCACCGTTCCCCTGATATGCTGGGCCAGGTCGTCTGGGCGGCTATTCTGGTCTTTGCCGGCCTGATCTTCCTAGCTGATAATCTCGGTTACCTGCCTGGAGCTCGGGATGCCAACCCCTGGCAGTGGATCATGTTTGGCGCGGGCGGGCTGCTGGTGATCGAGGCGCTGATCCGGCTGGTCTCTGTTGAATTCAAAGGGGCTGCTGTCGGACGGCTGATTCTGGGCCTGATTCTCCTCGGCCTAGGGACGAGTGCCGTATTTGGCATATCCCTCTCGGCAGCCTGGTGGCCAGTCATCCTGATCGTGATCGGCCTGTCGCTGCTGCTACGCGGATAGCATTAAAGAACCATCTTGAAAGCAAAAGGGCGGATTTGATTCCCGCCCTTTTGATCGGGGTTGCGCTCTAACGCCTACTCGGCGCAGCGCACATAGGCGTCGTCAATATAGTTGTCGTTGTTGGCAATGGGCCACAACCGGAGGTTCTCGAAGAAGATCGTCGCCCGGCTGCTGGTGGCGGTGAATGTGTAGGTGATCAGGACGTATTGATCGTAGATTCCATCCCCATAGCCAAACCCCCGGCTGACAAGCACGCCTTCCGCGAAAGCATTGGTTCCGCCTGTTGTATCGACACGGATGAACCAGGTTGAGTTGGCACGTTGATCCTGGGTCAGCAGGTCGGAGACATAGCCTGTAGCATTGGCGCTCCACGACTGCACATAGGCGCCGGTCTCACAGACCGCGCCGGGTGTTGTTGTGACGGTCTGGAACACACCCGCACGGCAAGTGCGGAAGAAACAGAACCATTGCTGAGCCGTGTTACCGCTGTGCACACGGTTATCAAGATCAGTCGCTTTGTACTCCGGGCGGCCCATCAGCAACCCTTCTGGGTTGCCTGTTCCCTGACGCAACGCCGGGCACTTCTGGGGCGTGTATGGCTCGTCGCAGTAGAACGGTTCCCAGGATTGGAACAGGTTGACCTCGCCGAAGATCACCGGGCGGGTCTGGCCTTCAAAAGACGGGTTGGCGAAGAGATTCGGCGCGTTAGCAGGGATGGTCACAACCGGGACGATAGGCGTCGGTGATGCACCACCTGGCGCAGCGGTGGGGGGTGTGGTGGGTGGAGGTGTAGTCGGTGCTGCCGTGGTTGGCACGGCAGTGGTAGGAGAAACCGTCGTAGTTAATGTTGTGGTAGGTGTAGGTGTAGCCGTCGTCGGCGTTGTTGTTGGGGGCGATGTCGTGGCTGGAGCAGTAGTTGATGCAGGGGTAGTCGCGGTTGGTGTAGTGGGCGCTCCCGAACCGGGACGGATCGTCAATGTCTGACCAGCATAGATCAGGTCGGGATTGGAGAGGTTGTTCAGCAAGGCGAGCTGTTGGGTAGTCGTGCCGTAGCGTAGCGCGATGTGCCCCAATGTTTCGCCGGGCTGGACGACGTGTGTGACTGGCTGGGTAGGGGAAGGAGTGGTCGGCGCAGCGGTTGTCGGCTGCACTTGCCCCCCACCAGTCGAAATGATGAGCACCTGCCCAACATATAACACGTCAGCATTGCTCAGTCCATTAAGCCGCACCAGCGTATCCACTGTTGTGTTGAATCGCCGAGCAATACTGAACAGCGTATCGCCAGGGCGCACAGTATAGGTGGTCTGGGCTGATGGTGTGGTGGGCGGAGGCTGGCCTTCACCCGGCACGAGGATCACCTGTCCCACAAACAGAACATTGGCATTGCTCAGCCCGTTGAGCCGCACGAGCGTATCCACCGTTGTGTTGAATCGCCGAGCAATGCTGAATAATGTATCGCCTGCCTGAACGGTGTACGCGCGCGTGCCTGTCGTTGTACCTGTGCCTGTGCTGCTGGGAATCACAAGCACCTGTCCTGCGTAAATCCGCGCCGGGTTAGTGATTCCGTTGGCAGCAGCAAGCTGCTCGACGGTCAGACCGTAGCGGCGGGCGATTCCGAACAAGGTTTCACCAGGCTGGACGATATGGGTTCGCTCCTGAGCCAGAGCAGTGGCGGTGATCGCCAGCAATACTGCTAGCGCTGTAACCAGGATAAGGATGCGCCCGATCTTCATCGCAGTAGGCTCCCCTGAGTGTGCCAACTAGAACTCTTGCCCATCATACTCGTAGAGTCCCGCACAAGCAACTCCCCTTAAGATGAACGAGGCAACACACAAAGCCTCGCTACACTGACGCCGAGGTACAGTGGTATATTGTGCCTTTGAGCCGGGCATCAGGGAGGTTGAACTTGCGTGTCTGTTACCTGTCAACCCAGGCCGTGAGCGCCGATGGGTGGGGTCGCTATACCGTCGAAGTTGTCTCGGGCGCCAGAACGCTTGGTGTTGAGCCGGTGCTGGTGACAGCCTATCCCGACACCGATCCGGCAGTGGGAGGGCTGGAGCACCACCCGATCCTGCCGCCCCTGTTCGCCGGGCGGGCGACCACTCTGCGCACGCTGCTTCAGGCTCCCCGGTTGCGCCGCATCCTGGCAACCTGTGACCTGGTCCACTGCATCGTCGAACCCTATGCGCCGTTGGTGGCACTGGCGAGACCTCGCGGCATTCCGTTTGTGCTATCTGTATTTGGGACATGGGCGGTTCGTCCGCTGCAACAAGTTGCGACCCGTGCCGTGTTCGGCCCTGCCTTCCAAAGCGCCGATGTGATCTTGAGCGTTAGCGGTTTTACCCGCGACTGGATGGCTCGCCTGATCGACCTGCCGCGCATCGAGGTACTGCCGGGGGGGGTGCACCCTGAGCGGTTCGCCCGGCCCGTCGAAGCCGATCTGCCAGAATGGGTAGGGCGCGAACCGGCGGCGCTGAGCGCCGGAGCGGTCAAGCCACGCAAAGGCCACCACATTGCACTGGAAGCAGTGGCTCTGGCCCGTCAGTATATCCCGAAGCTGCACTATGTCGTAGCAGGTAACCTGCGCGGTGCTCCCGCTTTTGTGGGGCGGCTCAGGCAGCGCGCCGAAGAGTTAGGAATCGAAGAGTTTGTGCACTTCCTAGGGCAGCTCCCTCCATACGGTGAGCTGGTGGCGTGGTACCAGCGCTCGGACGTGTTTATCCTGCCATCCGTGAATCAGGGCAGCAGCTTTGAGGGGCTGGGGTTTGTGTTCCTGGAAGCAGCGGCGGCAGGCACGCCCTCCATTGGCACGTTGGACTGCGGTGCGGCGGAAGCCATCCTTGATGGCGAAACAGGTCTGCTTGTGCCACAGAATGACGTACAGGCCACTGCCGCCGCGCTAGTGAGGATAGTGGGCGATGCGGCGCTACGCGAGCGAATGGGCCGGGCTGCACGGGAGCACGCCAAGCGACTGTCGTGGGCAAACTTGGTAGATCGGATCGTGCCGATCTACGACGAGCTGGTGAATCGTCAGTAAGAAGAGAGCTATACTTTGAATTCTCCATTTTGGTAGAACAGAACCCCGTCCACCCAGATTTCGCCGCCGGAGCGCATGTCACAGATCATATCCCAGTGGATAGCTGACTTGTTGACCGAGCCTGTATTGGGGTAGCCTGCGCCCACCGCCATGTGCACTGTGCCGCCGATCTTCTCGTCAAATAGGATGTTGCGGGTGAAACGCTGGATGGCCTCGTTGGTGCCAATGGCGAACTCGCCCAGGTAGCGAGAGCCTGCATCCGTATCGAGGGTTGCGTTTAGGAAGTCCTGGCCTTTTTTCGCGCTGGCCTGGATAACTCGACCATCTTCAAATGTCAATTCGACTCCATCTACCTCGCGTCCGCCGTAGATGGCAGGATAGGTGAAACGCACCCAGCCGCTCACTGAGTCCTCCACTGGGCCAGTAAAGATTTCGCCATCAGGGAAGTTGTGTTTGCCATCAGCGTTGATGAAGACCCGGTCTCGGATCGATAGGGTCAGGTCAATGTGCTCGCCCTTGACGGTGATCCGATCCTTGCCCTTGAGCCAATCCACCAACCGTTGCTGTTCGGCGGACTTGGCTCGCCAGTAGGCCACCGGATCGTCAAGATGCACC
>DAOTYF010000069.1:0-3533 GCA_034434995.1 Anaerolineae bacterium | reverse complement strand
GACCACCACCGATACCCTCGACCCCTTCGCCACCCCGTCAGCGACCCCCTCGATCACGCCGACGCACACTCTGACGCCCTATGCGACCTCAAGCATCCCGACCGCCACGCCGATCCCGGCACAGCCAGGCGTCAACCTGCTGGCGAACGCGGATTTCGAGGGAGCTTGGCGGCCTGTCATCTTCCCAGAGGTCAGCGTCTTCTACGAATGGGAACCCTGGTACTGCTCCGAACCTTACACACCGGAGCGCTGCCCGATCCCAGAAGAATGGAATCCGTTTGAGCCTTGGATGAAGCGGCCAGAGTATACACCTGGCAATCGCCTCCCCGACGATTGTGAGACTTCACCCTACCTGAATCGGGTGCAGACAGGGTGCAATAGCCAGCAGTGGTTCGCCTTTGCTGCCGTCGCGCGGTCGGGCGTCTATCAAATCGTGCATGGGTTGCAGCCTGGCCGGACCTATGAGCTATCGGCCTATGTCATGCTGTGGTCGATGGAGGGCAGCCACCCCCGCAACCCCACCCTGCCCTGCACCCGGCGCAACAGCCAAAACACCTGTGTTGAGTGGGGAACCGAGGCTTACACGTCGGACATTGCTACCCAGGACGACCGGACGGCCATCTTCGCCCTGCTGGGGGTGGACACCACCTGCGGCACGGATGCCTTCGCCTCAGCGGTGCGCTGGAGCAGGGATTTTGGTTATACGGACGGTCTGTATGACCGCTTCGGGCGCATCCAGATGACCTTTGTGGCAGCGCGGGAATGCGCGACAGTCTACATTGGGGGCTACAACCGCTTTGCCAAGATTCACAATAACTGGTACGTGGATAGCGCCGCGCTACGCTGAGTGGTTGATCCGAAGGGCTTGATGGGGCCGTATCTTCGCGCTGCGCTGGTCCTGTTGGCGATCATGCTGGTCTCCGGGTTGCTCGGCTTCGGCGTGATCCGCTCTCCGCTGCTGTTTGGCACACGGATGGTGTTCTTTGCCGCCGGGCCACTGTTTGTGGCGCTGCTGATGGTGGGGCTGGTGCGCCGCTGAAGGGATACGGTATAGTCATGTGGTCTTTATCACAATCTTCCACCGCTCCCTCTGGAGACTGGGCCACGAGATGGTGTGGAATACGCTGCGGCGCATGGCAGCGATCATCGTTAAAGAGTACAAGCACATCTGGCTTGACTCAGGCTTCTTCTTCCTGAGCGTCTTTTCGCCCGCTGTGCTCCTAACGCTGCTGACTTATGTGTTCTCCTTCAGCGTGCAGGAAGCCGACCTGGCGGTGCTCAACCAGGATCGCTCCCCCCAGTCGCTTGAGTATCTGCGCGCCCTGACAGCGGATGGCGAACTGACTGTTGTCGAGACTCTGAGCGACTACTCCGACGTAATTGGCCTGATCCAGTCGAGCCGGGCTGATGCAGTGATCATCATCCCGCCCGGCTTTGGCCGTCACCTCTCCGCCGGGGAACCAGCCCCGGTCAACCTGATTGTGGATGGGACCGACCCCTCAACGGCCTCGCAGGTCGCCAGTTCGATTGAGCGCCGCACCGAAGCCTACTCCGGCTCGCTCAGCACGGCGGGCCGAGTGCCTTTCGATGTGCGGTTGCGGGTGTGGTTCAATCCCAATCTGGACTCGCAGCACAGCATGGTTCCAGGACTGATGGCTATCGTCCTGATCCTGCCCTCGCTGGCCGTGGCGCTGGGCGTCACCCGCGAGAAAGAGGCCGGCACATTTGAATCGCTCTCTACCACCCCGATCCAGGCGCTGGAATACCTGGTTGGCAAACTGGTGGTGTATTTAAGTCTGGGGCTGCTCGGCACATTGCTGGCGCTGGCAGTGGCGACCTTCTGGTTCGGCGTGCCGTTTCGTGGCAGCCTGGGCCTGTACATGCTGCTGACGGCGGATTACCTGTTTGCTTCAATGGGCCTATGCCTGATCGTAGCGCACTTTGTTGCCAGCCAGCGCACTGCCACGTCGGTCATATTGCTGATCTTGTTCATTCCTAGCTTCTTTCAGACCGGGTTGATGCTGCCCATCGATCGCACATCCGTCGTCCCGCAGTTGATCGCCTATACCCTCCCCGCCACCCATTTCATCACCATCTCGCGCGGCGTTACATTGAAGGGTGTTTCCATGCTCGATCTGTGGCCGGAGACGCTGGCCTTGCTGGTAATGGGGCTGATCGCCGTAGCGGTCAGCGCTGTTTTGTTCAACAAGAAGGTTCAGTGAGGGATTGGGATGCTCAACCGGCTGGCATCCCTCGTGCAGAAGGAACTGATCCAGTTCACCCGCGACCGGGTTCTGTTCGTGTTCGCCCTGATGATCCCGGCAGCCCAGTTGGTTATGCTCGGCCACGCCATCAGCCAGGACATCGTGGACATCCCGGTAGCCGTGGTGGATTACGACCTCTCCTCCCTCAGCCGCGAGATCATCACGGCGCTTGATAACACTCGTGAACTCCAAATCATCCAGTTCCCCGACGACCTGGGGCAGGCCCGCGCCCTCATAGATGATGGTGAAATCATGGCCGTGGTGGTCATTCCACGTGGTTTCATGGAGGGTACTCGCTCGCTGAGCTGGGTTCCTCAGATGCAAGTCATCCTGGACGGCGGAACCAGCTCCATTATCGCAGCGCGAGCGTTAGGGGCCGCGCAAGGTGCAGTGCAATCGCTGGCGCAGGATGCCATCATAGCGTCCACCTCACGCCCATCGGGAGGAGTGCGGTTGTACGTCGAGGCATTGTTCAACCGGGCGATGGACTTCCGAATGCACTCCATCACCGCCCAGTTTGCATTGATCACCTTCCAGATCACAACGCTGGTGGCGGTAATGGGCATCGTCCGCGAACGCGAGATCGGCACCATCGAGATGCTCACCATCACGCCCTTGCGTAAGCTGGAGTTGATCGCTGGCAAAGCGATCACACCGCTGATCATCGGCGTCATGGACTTCTTGGTGATGTTCGCGGTGACGCAGATCGTGTTTCGGATTCCAATGCGCGGATCGTTTCTTCTGCTGTTTGGCCTGACAGTGCTATACCTGTCCTGCGAGATCGGCTATGCGCTGATGCTCTCAACGATCACGCGCTCACAGCAGCAGGCAGTGACAATGGTCTTCATCTGGGCCATGGTGGGGATCACGCTATCCGGCTACCTCGTGCCGGTGTCACGCCTGCCACAGGCGCTTCAGTGGATTTCCTGGTTTGTCCCCCTCCGCCATTACCTGGCGATTGTGCGGGGGCTGATGCTTAAAGGAGCTGGGATGGCGGCATTATGGCCGGAGGCGGCAGCCATCCTCGCCCTCACCATCATGATCGTCTTCGGCACAACCCGCACTCTGAGCCGGGTGATGGACTAGGTTGGGTAGACGCTCCCAGCCGCGACGTTCAACCGCGGGAGCACAAGTATCCACACGCCCTAGGGCTAGGGCAAAGGAAAAGACGGACTTCTGGCGAAGGCCTAGGTTCCCACTCCGTAGGTGGAGCAGTAGGATCGGCGCTGGCGGGCTTAACGACCGGGTTCGGGAAGGGACCGGGTGGGG
>DAOTYF010000068.1:0-6376 GCA_034434995.1 Anaerolineae bacterium | reverse complement strand
CCCCCTCCCTCTGACCGAGTATTCCGCCCCCTGTCGGGCGTCGGCCATGAAAGAACCAGCCGTCTGATCCCCCCAGTTGAAGTGCGCCCGCGCCCGGATTCGCCAGCCCGCCCCGCTCGTGCTACAATAACTCCACTGGAGCGATGGCCGAGTGGTTGATGGCGGCGGTCTTGAAAACCGCTGTGGCGCTTAGTCGTCACCGGGGGTTCGAATCCCTCTCGCTCCGCTCAAGGCAGTGCCGAGTTCCGAGTGCTGAGTCTGGGTGGCGGGTTGTTGCTCATCGCTCAGCCCTTTATACTCCGCATTCCTCTGGGGGAGGTGCCAGAGTGGACGATTGGGGCCGCCTGCTAAGCGGTTACCGGTGTTGAGCCGGTCGCAGGTTCGAATCCTGTCCTCCCCGCCTCACAGAAAGTCGCCCTGAGCCATCCCGCTCAGGGCGGCTTCTTGTCTTGCGCTTAGCAGGGGCACAGGGGAGGGCGCAGCCGCCGGATCGCCGACCCAACCCGGCTATTCCGGTGGAGGGTTCTGACAGGCATCGCACAGGCCGAACAGGATCAGGTGGTTGGTGATGATCCGGAACCGGGTCCTGCGCTGGATCGCCGCGAAGAAGCCCCTGACCTCCTCGTCACCCAGGGTGACTACCTGCCCACATGCCTGGCACACGAGGTGGTGATGCGCGCCACCGGCCAGCGCTTCATAGACCGCCGACCCGGTTCCCATATCGGAGACCGAGACCTGCTGGCGGCTGGCGAGGCGCTCCAGGGCACGGTAAACCGTCGACAGATTCACAGCGGGCAGCCGGTCGCGGATCTGTTCGTAGATTTCGTGCGAGGTCAGGTGAGAACCCTGTGCGGCCAGAATCTCCAGAATGATCTGCTCGACCGAGGAAGCGCGCATCCCGAATCTCCGCTTCGATGCACTCTGATGGACTCGGTTGCGTGAGGTGTGGCTTGAAAAAGGACAGCCAGCGCCGGGGCGTCAACGCCCCGGCGTAGCTCAGACAAGGCGGCTACAAGCCGCCTGCCGACCTCGACCCCCATCCAGCCCGGTTCACTGGGCTTGGCTTGGATAGCCCGGCGGTTGACCGCCGGGCTAGCTGCCCTTTCACCGCTTCTCTCTCCTTCTTCCCTCCCCCCATGCCAGCCACACCCCATGCAACCGAGTGCATTGATGCAAATCTTTGCATTTGCAAACTACTGACAATATAATGGTGGGTAATTCTAACTGTTCTGACCTCTCAAAGCAACTGGAGGCTGCCATGTCGTTCCTCACTCAACCTATGGGCAGGCCACTTTCCCCTTCACCCATGCACATCCCAGACGGCTTCCTGTCGGTGGCGGTGTCCATCGTCTTGTGGGTCATCTCTGTGATCGTCCTGGGGATCGCCCTGCGCAAAACGAGCCGCGAGCTGGGGGAGCGGGAGGTTCCGCTGATGGGCGTCCTGGCGGCGGCCATCTTTGCCGGGCAAATGCTCAACTTCAGCGTGACCGGCGGCACTTCAGGACACCTGCTGGGCGCAGCGCTGGCTACGATCCTGCTCGGCCCCTGGGCAGCGGTGCTGGTCATGACCTCGGTGGTGTCCGTCCAGGCGCTGCTGTTCCAGGATGGAGGGCTGCTGGCGCTGGGGGCGAACATCTTCAACATGGCGGTGGTGGGCGTGTTCGTCTCCCATGCCGTCTACACACTGGTTCAGCGCCTCGCCAATGGCAGGCCATGGGGGGTTCTGGTGGCCGGGTTTGCAGCAGCCTGGTGCTCGATCTTCGTCGCCTCGCTGTCCTGCGGGCTGCAACTGGCGCTGTCGGGCACGTCCCCGGCCAATATTGCCATCCCGGCCATGGGGGGCGTGCACGCGCTGATCGGGATCGGCGAGGGGGCGATCACCGTGGGTGCGCTGGGCTTTCTGTATGCGGCTCGCCGGGACCTGCTCCCGATCGGCCAGGCACAGCCCGCCAGCAACCGTAGCGTCCTGGTCGGCGGCGGCCTGATCACCCTGGTGCTGGCGATTCTCTCGCCGCTGGCCTCGGCCCACCCCGATGGGCTGGAATGGGTGGCAGAGCAGCATGGTTTCCTAGAGCGGGCGCAGGGGGCGTTGTATAATCTGATCCCGGACTACGTGATGCCCGGAATCCCGAATGACCAATTGGCGACCATTGCGGCGGGTATCATAGGCGCTGTCATCGTCTTTGGCGTCGCCTATGGCATCGCGCGCGCTGAAAGGCTGACCGCCGCCCAGGAAGCGGCAGAGAGGTAACGGATTGCAGGAGCTGTACCAGCACCATCCCAGCCCACTCCATCGCATGGACGCAAGGGTGAAGATTCTCCTCGCCCTTGCGTTCATCCTTTCTCTCAGCCTGACCCCTCCCGGAGCCTGGCCCGCCTATGTGTTGTATCTGTCTGTGGCTCTCTCGGCTGCGCTGCTGTCGCGGCTGGGGATCGGCTTCGTGCTGAAGAGGGCGCTGCTGGCGGTTCCTTTTGTGCTGGCGGCGCTCCCTTTGATCTTCACCGGGCCGCCCCCGATCCATTCGTCGCTGCTATTTCAGTCGCTGCGGATCAGCTTCAGCCCTGCCGGGGCAGAGCGGTTTGCCAGCATCGCCGTGAAATCCTGGATATCGGTCCAGGTTGCGATCCTGCTGGCGGCCACCACCCGCTTTCCCGATCTGCTGTCTGCCCTCAAGCAACTCAGAGTGCCCCGCCAGTTTGTGGCGATTGTGGGCCTGATGTGGCGCTATCTGTTCGTGATCGGCGACGAAGCGAGCCGGATGATCCACGCCCGGAGCAGCCGCAGCGCAGCCGCAGCCGGAAACCGGCGCTCCGGCGGCTCGCTGTGGTGGCGTGCGCGAGTCACCGGCGGGATGGCCGGCGGCCTGTTCCTGCGGTCGTTGGAGCGCAGCGAGCGGGTCTATGCCGCCATGCTATCCCGGGGCTACAATGGCGAGCCGCCCGCGCTCGACCCCACGCCGCTTTCCTCTGGGGATCGAGCGGCCCTGATCCTGGGAGGCGTGGCGGTGGTGACTCTGCTGCTACTTGGCCTGCTGACGGGACGGTGAGGTGTGGAACCTATCATCGAGGTGGAAGGTCTGTCATACACATACCCGGATGGGAAGCAGGCGTTGCACGAGGTCGGGCTGAGGGTGATGCCGGGGGAGAAGGTCGCGCTCGTCGGCGCTAACGGGGCCGGGAAATCCACGCTTCTGCTGCATCTCAACGGCGTCCTTTCCGGGAGAGGGCGGATCCGGATCGATGGGCACGAGATGGGGAAAAGCACCCTGGCGCAGATTCGCGCCCTGGTGGGCGTGGTCTTCCAGAACCCGGACGATCAGCTCTTCTCGCCCACCGTCTATGAGGATGTGGCCTTTGGGCCGATCTACCAGGGATTGGACCAATCCACCGTGAAGGAGAGGGTGCTCCAGGCCCTGGCTGCCGTGCACATGGCCGACCACGCTGACCGCAACCCCTACCATCTCAGCAGCGGGGAGAAGAAGCGGATTGCCATTGCGACGGTGCTCTCCATGCAGCCGAAGGTCCTGGTCTTCGATGAGCCGACCGCTGGGCTGGACCCCCGCGCGCGGCGCGAACTGATCCAGCTTCTGGGGGAGCTTCCGCAGACGATGCTCATTGCGACGCATGACATGGGCCTGGTGGAGCAACTGACTTCCAGGACAGTGGTGTTGAATCAGGGCCGGGTGACTGCCGACGGCTCCAGCGCCCGCATCCTGCATGACGAGGCGTTGCTGCTGGCGAACGGCCTGCGATAGCTGCGCCTGGCGGCCAGCGGTCAGGAAGGGGCGCGCCTATACCTCAATGCCGAACAGCCGCCGGATGAGGTTGCCGATCACAAAGGACAGAAATGCCACACCCAGGCTGATCGCGGCCATCTCCACAAAGCGCTTGCGGAACGGCAGGTCGCGGGCGACGGAGATATAGTAATTGAACACCGCGATGATCAGGATAGCGTGCGCGAGCGTCCATGCCAGGCAGATCAGATAGTTGCTCACCAGCAGATACGGCAGCACCAGAAAGATCACGGTGAAGATATAGGCGACGCCTGTATATAACGCCGACTTGGCTGGGTTCTGCTCCTCGCCCGATGCCCGGGTGGAGAGATACTCCGAGGCGGCCATAGACATCGACGCCGAGATGCCGGTAATCAGGCCCGCCAGGGCGATCAGGCGCGTGTTCTGAAAGGCGAAGGTCAGCCCGGCCAGCGCGCCCGTCAGCTCGACCAGGGCATCGTTCAGCCCCAGCACCACCGATCCGGCGTACTTCAGGCTCTCCTCGTCCAGCATGTCGATCAGCTCGCTCTCGTGGGCCTCCTCCTCTCGCAAGACCGCCTCGATCTCCGGGATGGCCTGTAGAATATCTCGGTAGCCCGCCTGGGCCTTCTCCTCGCCCTTCTCCATCAGCTTGATGCCGAAGGTCAGGCCAAGCAGCCGGGCAGTCCAGAAGTAGAAGCGGATCTGGAGGGCGTTCGGGCTGACGTCGGCCTGGGTGTAGCGTTTCCAGGTCTGGTAGTGGCGGTGCTCCTGCCCGGCGATCTTGCGGAGCGTCTCGCTGTTGTGCGCGTCGCGTGTGATCTCCGCCAGCCTGAGATAGGTGTGGTAGCTGGTGATCTCGTCCCGTTGCATCACAAGGAGCTTTTTTCGCAGATCGGCGCTGATCTGTGGCGCATCCACTGGCATATCCATAGGAATCCCATCCTGTGAGAGCTTCGCACGGTCTCATCCCCGCGCTGCCCGCAGCTAACCCGCAGCGCTTTCCCCCACCATATTCTCACCTGTGGCCCGCGTTTTGACAATTTCTAGGCCGGCGCACTATCATGCTGGGCATGGCTAAGCAATGCTTTCCCTGAAACCTGCAGTGCCTCACCCCCACCCCTGCCCCTCCCCCTCTCCATCTCGTGGAGAGGGGGAGGGGCAGGGGTGAGGGTGAGGCTTAGAGCGGGATCATTGACCACCAACATGTATCGAGGAGACTACTGACACTACTGACACCTTTTGTTCCCCACAACCCCTGGACTTCCAAGCCGCTACTATCATGCGGCCTCGTTGTCCGCAATCTGCCGGTCGATCTCTTCCTGCTCGACCCGGATCGCCTCGCCTCACGAGCGCGACTGCTCCACGACCTGATCGGAGCGCAGGGCCGGGCGGATTCCGCGCAGCATCCCCTCTATATCTAGCCCCTCGTCGAGGTCGGGCCAATCGACGCTGAAGGCGCGCAGGTCATAGCGAGCCTGCTGCGCTGGCGTTGCATCGCGCAGCCAGGGATGCCAGTCCAGTGGGTTGCCGATCACCCGCCCATCAGCGAGAGTCACGGACACCAGGCCATCTTTGATCTCGACGGCCACGGGGCGATCTGTGGCATGGTTGAAGTGGAAGTCCTCAGGCATCGTTTCTTCCCTGGGTCGTTGACTTTCAATCCCGCGACTGAATGTCGCGGCCAGCAACATCAACGCATACAACTCAGCGTTCGGGATGGATTCTATCCCATTCTGCCAGTAAATCCCCCTGATGGCCAGCCACCATCTCGACAATCTCTGCCAACTCACGCGAGTTGAAGCCGTAATTGTGCAGAATTTCGACCGGCTTCCAACCGGACCCGTGCGTCCTTCTCAGCCTTCGCAACGTGAACGTGTGCCGGGGGATGATCGTTGGGATAGACCATCACCCTGTATCCCTTGTCCCGGAGAGCGGTTGGCGACATGGCTGCTATTATACACCCCCGCATTGAAGGGGCGGGCTGCCGGGGGTACAATCCCGCCGCCGGCTGACCGGAGGGTCAACCCTCCGGCCAGAGTGAGACAAGGCCGCTGAGGCGGCCTATCCGGCCCGGCAGCCTGCCGCCAGGAGAACCCGTGTCCAGCCTCGTCACCCACCGCGACCACCTGAGCGCCATCTATCATGAGCACGCGCCGCTGATCCGCGTGGGGCTGCTGTTCCTGGCACTACGCGGGATGGCGATCCTGCTGCTGCTGCCCGGCGGCTGGATCGAAGGAGGCTGGCCGGACATCGCGCTGTACCGGGAGATCGGCGCGCTGGCGGCGGCGGGCCGCTACCCGTACCTGCACTACTGGATGGAGTATCCGCCGATCATCCCCTGGCTGGCTGTGCTGGCATACCGCCTGACGCTCCGCATCCCGCCCTGGTTTGACGACCGGCTGTGGTACAACACGCTGGTGCACGGCGCGATGCTGCCCTTCGAGATGGGATCGCTGGCCCTGGTGTACCTGATCGTGCGACGGCTGTACGGGCCGGAGAAGGGGCTGCACGCGGCGGGGCTGTTCGCGGCCATGTTCGGGCCGTTGTTCGCGTTCCTATCCAGCTTCGAGATGCTGCAAGTTTTCTTCGTGTTGCTGGGCATCTACGGGGTGGTGCAGGGC
>DAOTYF010000067.1:0-17152 GCA_034434995.1 Anaerolineae bacterium | reverse complement strand
GAAGGAGGCGGAGCCGGCGTCGGGGCGGGCACAGCAGGAGCGACAGGCGCAGGAGAAACCGGGGCGGGCGGCTGGACGGGCTGGACTGCGGCGGGCGGCGTGACAGGCTGGGCGGCCACCCGCGCCAGGATGTCCTTCACCTTGAGCACCAGCTCGTCGGGCGCGAAGGGCTTGATCACATATGCCTCGGCTCCGGCCTGCATCCCCAGCCGGACCTCCTCCTCCTGCCCCTTGGCGGAGAGGAACACCACCGGAATATGCGCCAGGGCCGGGTTAGCCTTGAGCGCCCTGCACGCCTCATAACCGGTCATGCGCGGCATCCGCACGTCCATCAGGATCAGCGCGGGCTTGACCTCCGGCGCGCGCTCCAGCAGTTCGATGCCATTGTTGGTCGCCTCGACCTCGAAACCCGCGAACCTGAGCGTGATGCTCACCAGGTCGCGGATGTCTGGTTCGTCCTCGGCGATGAGAATCATGGTCATGGTGGTTCCTTGCGCCCTGTGTCAGTTAACCGGTTGGTATCGCGCGGGAGCAGGGCATACTGTCTGCCCCCGACCTACTGTTGCCCCGCCCGATAAGGCAGCCACACGCTGAAGGTCGTCCCCACGCCCTCCTCACTCTCGAACCACACCCGGCCCCCATGGATGGCGACCAGATGTTGGACGATGGACAGCCCCAGACCCGTCCCGGCGGTCTTCATCACCAGCGGGTCCTCCCCTCGGAAGAAGCGCTCAAAAACGCGCGGCTGGTCGGACGCCGGGATGCCGATGCCCGTGTCGCTCACGTCGATCTGGATGCCCTCCGCCTGCGGGGTGGCCCGCACCGTGACCGAGCCGCCATCGGGGGTATAGTTAAAGGCGTTGCTGATCAGGTTGGACATGATCTGGGTCACCCGGTCGTAGTCGGCCCGCAGCTCTGGCAGGTCGTCCGGGATTTCGACCCGAACATCCAGCTCGCGGGTCGCACCCTCACGCCCGGTCTCCAACTGGGCGATCACATCGCGGGTGATCTCAGCCAGGTCAATGGGCCGCAGGTCCAGCTCCACGCCGCCCTGCTCAATGCGGGAAATATCGAGCAGGTCATTCACCAGCAGGCTGAGGCGGTCAGCGTTGGCCTTGACGATCTCCAGGAAGCGGCGCTGCTCCGCCGTGATCTCACCCGCTGCGCCCAGCAGCAACAGGTCGGCGTAGCCCTTGATGCTGGTCATGGGCGTTCGCAACTCGTGGGAGACCGTCGCCACGAATTCGCTCTTGATGCGATCCGCAGCCACCTC
Organism: Anaerolineae bacterium; assembly: GCA_034434995.1. GTDB lineage: Bacteria > Chloroflexota > Anaerolineae > Aggregatilineales > UBA3940 > DAOTYF01. The sequence goes on along the minus strand of DAOTYF010000067.1, from coordinate 15,879 downwards.
GCGGGTGATGTCGCGGAACACCGAGACCACGCCCAAGAACTCGTCGCCATGCAGCACCGGAGCGACGTTCACGGCGATGACCTTGCTGCCGATCTCGATCTGTTGGGTGAAGAACTCACCCGCGTGGCTGACGGGGTCAACCGCCCAGTTACGCAGCATCTCCATCCACATGGTGAGGCCCGCGCCGTACAGGCCGGTCAACTGGGCGGACGAGCGGCCCAGCACATCACTGCGGCGCAGTTCGAGGATGCGTTCGGCGGCGGCGTTGAACAGGATGATCTCGCCCGCCTGGTCGGAGACCATCACGCCATCGGCCACCGATTCGAGGATAGCCTGGGATTTGGCGGCTTCGGTCTGCTGGCTACGCAGCATCACGCCCAGGCGCTCGGCTTGGTCGCGGATCAAGCGGTATAGCTCAGCGTTGTTGATGCTGTTGGCGACCTGCGTCGCGGCGGCTTCGACCAGCCGGACGTGCCCCTCGTGGAAGTGATCTTCGCTATCCGAGGTGAAGAACAGGCAGCCCAGCACCTCGTCGTTGGCGATCAGCGGCGCGCCCAACAGCGACCGGTTGTGCTCGGTGCCGGGGGCGTTGACCCAGCGCGTATCCAACTGAACATTGCCCACCAGCAACGACTTGCGGTTATCCATCACCCAGCCTGCCATGCCCTCGTGGCGGGTCATCTGAATCTGGCGTCCGCCGGGCGGCAGGATTTCGTGGCCGCGCATCACCGCCCGCCAGATCAACCGGTCGGACTGCGGGTCGATCAGGAACAAGGAGCCGTGCTCCGCACCAACGGCCTCACCCACTAGCTCGAGGGCGCGGTTCAGCACGCGGTCCAGGTCGAGGCTGGCGGTCAGTTCGACGGCGATGCGGTAGAGGGTGTCGATGCGGTCGCGCTCTTCCTTCAACTCGCGGGTGCGCTCGTCCACGCGCCGCTCCAGGTCTGCCGACAGACTAACCATCTGGGCGAACAGGCGGGCGTTGGTGACCGCCGTCGCCACCTGAGCGGCAAAGGTCCGCATCAGGCTCAGATCGTTCTCTTCCAGCGGGTTATCCGCCCCGGATTGTACGCTCAGCACGCCGAGGACATTCTGGTCGGAGATAATGGGGACGGCGATCTGGCTGCGCACCCAGCCTTTCATCGGCACATAGTCCGGGTCACGGGTCACATCCTGCACGAACTGCGGCTGTCCGGTGAGCGCCGCCCGCCCGACGATGCCGCTTTCGAGCGAGGTGCGGCTGAAGCGGCGCGCCTCGTCGGCGTCGAAGCCGTGTTGCGCCTGCATCACCAGTTCGCCGTCTTCCACCATGAACAGGCCGATCAGCGGGTAGTGAAAGGCGCTTGCCAGTTCGGTCACCACACGCTCGAAGATCTCGGCCAGGTCCAGCGCCGAGTTGACCACGCGGGAGACTTCCTGAAGGGTGGTGGTCTCGGAGAGGCGCTGCTCCAGCTCGCCGTACAGACGGGTGTTCTCCATCGAGACCGCCACCTGCGCGGCAATCGGGCCAAGCACGCGCAGATGGGCCTCGGTGAAGGCGCCCTCCCTCTCGTAGTCCTCGACGGCGATCACGCCGACCACCTTCTCGCCCGCGATCAGCGGCACGGCCAGGAAGGACTTCAAGCCCGGCTCGATGTGATCCACGCCCAGTTCGCGCAGCCGTCCCGCCACATCGCGGCTGATCAGCAGTGGCTCTTGGGTGTCAATCACATAGCTGTACAGGTCGGCCCCATAGCCGATGGGTTCGATATGAATGCGTAGATTATCCCGCAGGGCCAGCGGGAAGGTGAGTTGCCCGGTGACGCGGTCGCGCTGGGCGATGGTCAGGGCGCGGGTCATCAGCAGCCGCCCGATCTGCGCCTGGAGAATCTGGAACAGGTCTTCGGCGGAGATGGTTTGGGTCAACGCGCGGCTGATTTCGTTAATCCGCGCCAGTTCGTTCAGGCGTTGCTGTGTCTCATCGTGTAAGCGGGCGTTTTCCATCGCCGAGGCGACTGAGGTGGCCAGGGCCTTAGCCAGGTCGGTCTCGCGGGCGCTGAAGCGGCGCGGCTCGGTGCTCCACACTTCCACCAGGCCGATGGCCTCGTCGCGGGCCACCAGCGGCAGGATCAGGTTGGTGGCGATGCGCCGCTCGCCCAGCCGGGTTGCCTCGCCCACCGTCAGGTTGGGGCTGGTGGCTTCCAACGTCAGCGTGCCACGCTCGCGGATGACACTGGCGGTGATGGGGTAATCGTCCAGATCGAGGCGCACCCCTTCGCCCTGGGGGCGGGGGCCAGCCTCGCGGGTGAAGTCAACCAGGGTCACCAGAGCGTTCTGCGCCCGATCCAGCCACAGGATCGTGCAGCCGTCGGCGTTCAGCGAGCGCACGAAGTAGCGCGCGGCGCTGCTGACCACCGTATCCAGGTCGAGCGACGATGAGGCGATCCGCCCGGCCTCCAGCAGCACGCCCAGTTCGGCGCGGCGCATGACCGTCTCGTTGAACAGCCGGGCGTTCTGGATGGCGACGGAGGTCTGGTTGACCATCGTCTCGGCCAGTTCGACCTGCTCCGGCTCGATGCGACGAGCGCTGCCGATGTAGTTGACCATCAAGAAGCCCTGCACCAGGTTGCCGATCACCAGCGGGATCACCAGGCTGGCTTTGATGTCATGCGCTCTGGCGAACTCCGCCAAGCAGGCGCCCAACTCGCTGTGCGCCATATCGTCGATCACGACCGGCGCGCGGCTATCCTGAAGCTGCTTGACCAGCGCATTATCGACCAGCGAGATGGTTAGGTCTTCCACCTTGCCAACAGGGTCGGACGGGTACTGGATGGTCAGCCGCCCGATCTCCTCCTCGGTGTCGTACATGATCACGCCGCCCTGCTCTGCATCGAGCGCCTCAGCCAGCTCGTTGATGACCGTCTGGAGGATGCTGTTCTGGTCCAGCGAGCTGCCCAGAGTGGAGGAGATGCGGTTGAGCAGCGTCAGCCGGCGCGTGCGGCTGCTCAACTCGGCGGCCCGGTCGGCGGCCTCCTCGAACAGGCGGGCGTTTTCCAGGGCGACCGCGACCTGGTTGGCAAAGGCCGCCGCCACTTGCATATCGGCGGGAGCATAGGCATGAGCCTCGACCTTCTCAAACACCACCATGCCGATCACAATGCCGCCGCTGACCATCGGCGCGCCGAGCCAACTTCGCATCGGGCGCACGCCGGACGACCCTGCCACCGGGCTATCCGCTTGCTCCCCGCGCAGGATCGGCTGCTGGTCGCGGGTCATCTGGTCAAACACCGGCACGTCCTCGATCCGCACGCTCAGGCCGAGCGTGCTTTCCTCGTCCTCGAAGCCGCGCGCGCCGGTAATGGTGAGGCTATCCCCATCCTCACTACGCAGCCATAGCGCCACCTGATCGTAGGCGATGACCTCCTTAGCCTGGGTCAGGGCCGATTCAACCACATCGCGCACGCTCAGCGTGGCCGTGATCTGGCGCGAGACCTCGCTCAGGGCGGCCAACTGCCGCCCTCGCAGCGCTATATCTGCTTCCAGCCGGGCGCGCTGCGTGACATCCTCGATCAGGATCACCACGCCCGTCACCTCGCGCACATCGTTGAAGCGCGGGTACAGGTACATGTTGACCGTCCGCACGTCATCCTTGACGCGGTACGGCATACCGGGGCGCTCGACCGGGGCGCCGGTTTCCACCACGCGCACGAAGTCCTTGAGCAGCGCCATATCGTGCAAGGTGGCGCGGGCGTCGAACAGATCCATGCCGATCAGATCGTCCGTCCAGCCGAAGCCCACCCGCAGGAAATCGTTGATCGTCTCGACGCGGCCATCGCGGTCGGTCACCACGATGCCCTGCTGGATGGATTGCACCACCGCTTCGTTGTACGCCTGGAGCAGCAGAGTACTCTGGTACAGGCGGGCGTTTTCCAGCGCCGAGGCGGCCTGCTGGACGAACAGTTCCAGCGGGCGCAGGCTAGCCGAGTCGGGGCGCTTGCCGCTAGCTGGTTCATCCAGGTTGATCAGGCCGATGATCTCGCTTCCGGCATACATCGGAACCCATAATTGGTCGCCGGGCTGCCAGACGGCGGGGTCGCTATCGGGGGTGGGTTCAGGCAAGCCAGGGATGTGCTGCTGCGCCCAGGGATGCTCCACCGGCAACATAAATGAGGAGCCAACGCGCAACTCCAGGAACTCGGCGTCATCGAAGCGCGCCTTCCACACCGCCCCACCCGGCATCCTCTCGCGGAAAGCGGCTTCCTCCTCCTCCGACAAGCCAGCAGTGACGATCTGGCGGGTGTCCATCGTGCCGGGGTCGGTCAGCACCACGGCGACCTTGCCCCAGCCCACCTGCCGGATGCCGCGTGCGATCACAGCCAGGCGGTCCTCCAGCTCGCGGGTTTGCTGGAGCGCGGTGGTGATCACGTGAAGCTGCTGAAGCCGGTCGCGCTCGGAGGCAGCCTGGGCGGCCTCCGCCTGCACCGCCTGATACAAGCGGGCGTTCTCGTACTCAACCACGATCTGGCTGGCGAGCAGCGAGAACAGGTCGCGGTCGTCTTCGTCGAAGGCGGCGCCGGGGCGGGTGCTGCCCACCACCAGCACGCCACCCGTCCCATCCAGACGCAGCGGCAGGGCGACGAGCGTCTGGGCCCCGATGGCCTGGGCCAGGCGGGCTGCCGGGTTGCGGGTGCTCTTACTGCCGCCCGGCGCAAAGATCACGGGCTTATCGGCATGGTGCACCCCCGAGAGAGCATCTTTGCCATCCAGGGCGGTGGCCGGGCTGAAGTCGCGGGGCAGGCGGCCTTCGGCGGCGATAATGGCAAGCTGTCCGCCGTTGCGCGGGGCCGATCCATTTCCCTTGCCCGGGGGCGGCCCGCTCAGCGCAATAATACACTGGTCAATGTCCATCTCGCGCACCACCGACCCGGCGATGTCCTTCAACACCGCCTCCGGGCCAAGCGTTGAATCGACGCTCTCCATGACCCGGTGCAGGGCCAGCAGCCGCTGGGCGCGCAAGCTGAGCAACTCGTTCGCCTGGGAAAGCTCGGCGTCCTTGCGGATCAGCTCCTGAGAGAGCTTATCCAGCTCCTGGTAGCTCCTCTCGCGGTCAGCCAGACTCTTGCTCAGCTCCTCGGCACGCTCCTCAACGGAGCGATACAGGCGGCTGTTTTCGAGGGCAATGGCCGCCTGGTTGGCAAAGATCTCCAGCAACTCGATCATGTTGCGGGTGGGGATGTGACCATCGCGCGGCTGATCGACCGTCAGCAGGCCGATGATCTCATCGCTGGATGAGCGGAGGGGGACGAGCAACACATCGCCGGGCTGCCAGCGGCCCACCTCCCCCTTGCGGAGCTTCTCGGTGGTGCTGATCAGGCCCAGGTTGGCGATCAGCGCCCGGCTATCGCTGCGCGGGATCAGGTAAGAGCCGCTCAGCCGATACTCGTCGCTGAGATAGCGCTGCACCACATCCCAGCTTACCAACTTCTTGGAGAGCTTATCAGCCAGCGACTCACTCAAGCCGGCGTGGGCCACGTGGCGCAGCGACTGACCCGCCGCATCCAACACACTGACCACCACGATCTCGAAGCCGACGGACTCGCGGATGGCGCGGGCGACGGATTCCAGCGTCTCCTCCACCGATTGGTCGGTGCGGAAGGCGCGGCCCAGTTCGAAAATCTGGCTCATCTGCTCGGCGCGGCGGCGCAGCAGTTCGCTGCGCTCCACCTGCTCGGCATGGCGGGTGGCGTTGGTGACGGCGATGGTCGCCTGCGACGAGAGTGCCTGGATGTACTCCGCGGCGTTGGGGCCAAGGCCACCCGGCTTGTTGGAATACAGGCTGATCGCGCCGACCGCCTTACCCTCAAACAGGATCGGCACCACCAGCGCGGAGCGGGCCTCGGGCAGCGGGCTGGGGTAATGGGGCAGCTTCTTGAAGTCATCCACCGTCACCGTCTCACCGCTGCGGGCGGCAGCCTGCTCGATGATCAACGCCTCCGGGCCGACCTCCGTGCCGAAGCGCATGGTGGGCTTGATCTCGGTGCCAGTCTCGTCCCAGTTGAACATCACCAGGTTGCCCCAGCGCGCGCCCTCCGCGCGCAGCGCCTCGGTGGCGATCACCTCCAGGATGCGTTCCAGTTCGAGGGTGGCGTTCAGTTCACGGCTGATGCGTGATACGGAGCGCAGCTCGGCGGCGCGCTTACGCAGGGTGGAGTCGGTGTCCTGGTACAGACGGGCGTTATCGAGCAGCGTGGCCGCCTGACCGGCGAAGATGGTGACCAGCCGCTTGTCAGCGTCGTCGAACTCCCCCCCATCGGCCTTATTGGAGACCTGGAGCAGGCCAAAGCGGCGACCGCCAGCCTGCAAGGGGGCGAACAGCAGCGTGCGTATGTCGGCCCGCCGGGTGAAATCGCGGATGCCCAGGCCATCGATGCTCTCGTCTGTGCCGACGTGATTGGACTCGTACAGTTCGTGCTCGCGCCACATCTCGCGGGCAAAACCGCGCCGCAGCGGGATGGTGTAATCGGCCACCATCTCCGCGCTGACCCCATAGAACGGCGTGCGGGCGACAAGCTGCTCGCTATCTGGCTCGTACAGCAGGATGCCGCACACCTGCACGCCCATCAGATCGGCGATGCGGCGGGTCAGTTGATCGTACAGTTCTTCGGGGTTGGTGAAAGCGCTGAGCGCCTGGGTGATCTGCTGGAGGCCGCGCAGCTCCGCCACGCGGCTCTGCTCCTCACTGTACAGGCGGCCACTTTCCACCACGATGGCGGCCTGGCCAGCGTAAATCTGGAGCAGGCGGATGTCCTCCATTGTGAACGGGCTGGCATCGATCTTATTGGAGACCTGGAGCACGCCAATCCGTTCCTCACCCAACGTCATGGCCGCCATAGCGGTCTGGCGGACGCCCGCCATCTCGGCCAGCATAGTCAGCCCCATCTCCTCAACGAGCCGATCCTCTTGCACGTTGTTGGAGAACCAGAACGACACGTCCTCCCATAGGCTGCGGGCCGGGCTGCCCTTTTCCAGCGGAATCTGGTAGTCCACCGCCAGCGCATCAGGGACGCCATGCAGGGGTTTTTGAGCCACCAGCCGCTCGTGATCGCGGTCGTATAGCAGCACGCCTGCCATCTCCGTCTCCATCAGCTCGGCCACGCGCTCGCCAAGCTGGGCAAACAGGAGATACGGATCGCGCAGCACGCTGATCGCCTGGGCGATCTTCTGCAGGCCAGATAGCTCCGCCACGCGCTCCGCCTGCGTGCTGTACTGCCGGGCGTTGTCAATCGCCACGGCAGCCTGTTCCGCGATCAGGGCCAACAAAGCCTGATCTTCCCGGTCGTAGGCGCGGGGGTCGCGGGCGATGATCTCCAACGTGCCGATGAAGTGGTTGCGGACGTTCAGCGGCACGCCGATGTAACTGCCGCACGGTGGATCGGTGGGTCGGATGACCGGCGCTACCTCGGTATAGGTCAGCGCATCCTCGACCAGCAGCGGGCGACGCCGGCGGGCGATCCAGCCGGCGAAGCCCTCGTCGAGCGCGTAGACCTGGTTGTCGTCCGCCGTTGCTGCGACGAACGCCTCCGGGCCAACGCGGTGGTGCGGGCGAAGCTGCTCGCGCTCAGCATCCCACAGCGCGATCTGGGCCGCATCGTAGGGCAACAGCCGCCGGACGCCCTCCAGCGTGGCGCGGAGGGTGACCTCCAGATCGAGGCTGCTGTTGATCGCCTGAACGACCTCTCCCAGCACCTGAAGCGCCCGCGTCGAGCCGCGCTCTTCGCGGTCCAGGCTGGGCAAGGGGGCTTCCTCGCGCATCACTACCACGAACTGCGTGCCATCGGGGGTCGCCACGCGGTGGGAAGTGGCTTCGATGTGGCGCTCGCCCAGGCTGAACATGGCCTGCCCCTCGGCAGCGAACAGTTCCAGGAAAGCTTCGGGGGGGCTGGCCTGCTGCGAGAGCCGCCACAAGTCCGGCTCGCCGCTATCCACGGCGAACCACTCGCGGGCCATCTCGTTGAGGAAGGTGATCTGCCCGCCCAGCCCAGCAGCAATGACCGCATCATTCACCGAGGCCAGGCTCACCGGCACGGTGAACTCATCCCCGCCGAACAGCTTGCGCCGACGCCGGCTAGCCAGCGCGGCGGACAGGATCACCACTGCGATGACGATCCCGCCCGCCATCACCAGAAGAATGCCTGCGTTCATTAATGGGTTCATGTTCCATCACCACCCATCACCACTGTAGACCCCACCCCATCCCTATCACAGAGGCACGGAGAGGGATCAGGGCCATTCAAGACCCCAGGCACAACCACCTTGCCTCGTCAGATACGGTCTGCATTCCATCCCGAGCGCTTGCTACCATGCGGGCCAAGCGTTACCCCTTTCCGGCAGGTTTCTCCCCCGCGGGCGGAGAGCTGGCCGGGGGCGGCGCAGGCGCCGCAGGCCCGGACGTGGGCGCGGGGGTCGAAGGTGCGGGCGCGGGGGTCGAAGGTGCGGGCGCAGGGGTCGCTGGTGCGGTCGCTGGTGTGGTCGCTGGTGGCGGCGTCTTCGCCGAGGCCGCTGCCGACCCCTTGCGGCGCTCCTCCGCAGCGGCCTCGGTGATCTCCCGAATATCGGAGAAGGTGCGCTGCTCGGAGGTCACCATCCCCAGCGAGACGGTCATCAACGGCACTTTCTGCTCCCCGCTGACCCCTTCCAGCCTGATCCCGCCCTGCTCTCGGTCGGTGAATGAATAATGGCTCTTGACCCCTTCGTTAAAGCGCCGCTCGATCAGTTCCTTGATCTCCGCCGCTCGGTCGGGCACGCTGATCAACACAAAGTTGTCGTTACCGGGATGGCCGATGAAGTCATCCGTGCCGCCCTGCTCCGCCGCGATCTCGCTGATCAGCACGGCCATGAAGCGCAACACCTCGTCGCCTGCCACAAACCCATACTTATCACGGAACGGGTCGAAGTCGTTGATGCGGATATCGAAGTAGGCCCACTTGGGTCGGCGGATCATCTCGCGCAGGGCGTCCTCGATCAGCCGCCCGCTGGGCAGGCCGGAGCGCGGGTCAGTCAGCCCCATGCGCTCCGAGGCGCGGATGGCGTTAGCGATCCGCAGCCGCAGTTCCTCGATATCGAACGGCTTGGTGATGTAATCGTCCGCGCCGAGTTCCAGCCCGGCGATGCGGTCGCTGCGGTCGTCCTTCTCGGTTAGGAAGATGATCGGGATGTGGCGGGTGCGCGTGTTGGTGCGCATCTGTTTGCACAGGGTATAGCCATCGATGTCCGGCAGGTTGATGTCCAGCACCATCAACTGGGGAAGCTGCTGCTGCACCATCCGGTTGGCATCGCCGCCGCGCGAGGCCACCTCGATATCGTAGCCCTGGCCGGTGAAGTAGATCTTCAGCATATTGGCGATATCAGGTTCGTCTTCGACAACCAGGATTCGACCCTTAGACATTCCTAGCCTCCCCTGTGCGGGTTTGCTGTGTGGATGTTGCCTTCCATTATAGTCTAAAATAGATTAGGCGGCTTGCGCATACCAACCTCACCCCAGATTCCCCGTCCGTTGCATAGACAGGGCCGGGATGAGGTCTACCCCAGCGCGGGCCGGGGACTCCACGTCCGCCGGGCGACGTGTGCACGCTCCTGCACCCGGGCAATGTGCTCCGCCGTCACCTCGCGCTCGAAGCTGCGCAGGCCGCTCAGCCGAAAGCCGTGCCGCGCTGCGATCCCCTCGATCTCCCGCACGCGCTCGATCTGGATGTGCTTGCCTAGCGTGTAATCCTCGAAGCGTCCTTCCAGGGCCAGGGCCATCGTCTCGGCCATGCAGGCATATGCCTTGCCTGGCGGGAAGCCGAAGTCGAAGTGAAAGTCCACCGGGCCGGGCACATCCACCATGCCGCCCTCGATCACCAGCACGTCATCGCGCCGAGCGGCCACCGCGCGGGAAACATCGCGCGGGCGGGCCACGTCGCACACCACCGCGCCCGGCTTGAGATGTTCCGGCCCGATGATCGCCCCCACCGCGCTGCTGACGCTCAGGATCAGGTCGGCCTCGTGTATGGCGCTCAGGTCGGTGGTCGCCGCGATGGACGCCTGGCGACCCTCACACCGCTCGCGCAAGGCAGCCAGCGCGTCGGGCCGCCTGCCGATCAGCACCAGCTTGGCCACATCGTGCGCCAGCAATTCCGAGCAGATCGAGCCAATTGAGCCGGTTGCGCCGACTACCGCCGCCGTCGCTGCCGACACCTCGATGCCCATCTGGCGGCCCGCCTCGTGGATGGCCTGGGTAGCAATCGACACGGTGTAGGCGTCGCCGGTGGTCACCGCGATATCGAGGTGGCGGGCGATGGTGATCCCGGCATCCCCCACCACCGAGGTGAACGCGCCCAGCCCCAGGATGCGCGCGCCCAGCCGCTCCGCCAGCCGCCCGGTCTGGATGATCTTGCGGTACACGGCCTGCACCGGGAGCTGCATCATGCGGCGCGGGGTGTACGGCGCAGCGACAAAGTAGCCGGCGATCTCCTGCCCCGTGGCCCGCGAGCGCACCCCCTCGATCCGCGAGAGGTACACCGGCGGCCAGAAGGCGCACAGGAAGTCGATCTGCTGCTCGGTCAGGATGCGCCCCAGCAGCGGGTACTTCCTTGCCACATCCCCCTTGGGGTCAATGGGGTGGATGATAAAGGCGAACGTCGGTAACTCAGCCAACTTGCCAATGCCTCTCCTCGGTCTAGCATAGGGGATACAATGTGCTGTGTTCTGTTCCCTTCCTATTTATCTATCATAACCCGCGTTCCTAGCGCCATCTGTAGGTAAATCTCCCACCCTGCCGGCCTCTTGGCGATATAGGGCGTAGCAGCGGGCCTTCTGGGGTTCGCCTGCCTGCGATCCAACCCCGCCGCCTCGATGCGCCTCTTCCCTGGCTCAACCGGCTCACTCCGGCCACTCCTCGGCTGCCTCCTCCTGACGCGGGTACTTGCGCGGGTGCAGGTGGGCCGCCTCCGCCGCATGGTGGTCGCTCTCCTCGTAGCTGATGTTCTTCATGATCACGCGCCGCGTCGGCGAGGCGACCAGCACCACATCGGACTCGATCATGCGAGCGGGGTAGATCAGCAGCCCCCCGCCGATGCGGCAGTTATGCCCCACACATACCCCCAGCACCGGCATGTCGATCTCCACCAGATGGCGATCCTGGACGGTGTGCATCGGGGTGGGCAGTAGGTTGAAATCGGTCAGCACCGTGCCCGGCCCGATGTACGAGTTGCGCCCGATGACGCTCATCTCGATGCTGGCCCCGGCGGCGATGGACGATCCTTCCATGAACAGGCTGAACGATGCACCCGCGCCGAATGGGAAGAAGCAGTCGTCATTGATCACGCACATATGGAAGTGGTTGCCGTGCGTCAGGGTGACGTTGTCCCCAATGAGGCACTGGGTGATCACGCAGCCCGGCCCAATGGTGACATTATCGCCGATGATCACCGGCCCCTGGAACACCGTGCTGGGGTCGATGCTGCAATTCCTGCCGACTTTGACGTAGACGGACGAGGCCAACAGCGGTTTGGACTCCAGGAACGAGGCCAGGATGGCCCGCAGGCGGAAGGCCACGTCGCTGGTGCTGCGAACCTCCAGACGGCTGGCCTGGCTGAAGACACCGAACACGATGTTAGCGAAGAAAATATGCACCCAGCTATCAATGGCGCAGATGGCCCGCTGCGGCAGCCACCACACCGGCTCGCCGCTGCTGCCGGTCATGACGATCGGCAGGTGGTGGTAACCCACCTCGCGGGCATCGCTGGGCACGACGACCGCCTCAGCCTGATCGGTTACGCCGTTGGGGAAGTACCACAGGTCAACCGCTACCAGATCGCCATACCGCTCGTAGGAGCGGGTGAGGGCGCGCAGGCCCTGCTGAAGATAGGCCGGATCGCTGGCCCGGAAAGCAGCGCGGGTGGCCGTCCGACGGCGGCGCGATGTATCCACAAAGTAGCGCAAGAACGGCTCATCCAGCCACAGGTTCTCACCGATCATCAGCGTCTCGACATGATCGCGCGGCGCGGCGTGGAAGCTCTCGACGACGACCTGCTGGTTGCAGTAGGGGGCGAGGAGGTCGTGCTGCCAGGCCGATAGCGGCCTGTTCAGGATGCGCAACTGGCTGGCAGGCTCGTTGAAGGGTGGGATGTGCTTGGGCTTGCGGATGATCACCTTACGCATGGCGTGCTCGCTTGCTGAGAAGGGTCAGAGCATCATTTGGCGCACCTATTCTAAGAGAATTTGGCGCTGAGGGCTAATCAGGGCACAGCGGGGCAGGTAGAGCGCCGAACCCCGGCCTGCGCCCGGCGCCAAAGTGACAATCGTCGCTGCCCAACCTGATCTTTACCACTGTTTGGCACACCTGCTGGCGCTGATAATGAGGACATTGGTTATCAACGATGCCTTATTGCCGCCCTTCGGCCATCGCCGCCCCCTGGTGATACCTGCACGCAAGCGCGATCCAGCCTTGAAACGGCGCCCGATGGCCGGCGCGCAGACGCGCTGTTCTGGTTGCTCAGCGCGTTGGTGAGCCTGAAAAGGACATGGTATGAACGTTACGCACCCTTTTCTGCGTTACATCACGCCGCTCTCAGCGGTGATCGTCTTCCTAGCGACCCTGTTCGGCGGGCTGACGGGCCTGGCCTTCGCCGGTGAGGCAGCCCCCCCGGTGGGGGCCGCTCCAGAAGTCGACACTTCACCACAAGACGCGCCGCCTCCTCAGACTGGTGAACAGTTAGACTGCAACCTGTGCCATTCGCGGGTCGTGGAGGCGTGGGAGAACAGCCCACACCACCTGGCATATTCCAACGAGCACTTCCAGGCCACCTGGGAAGAACAGGATCAGGACCCGGCCTGCCTGGAATGCCACACCACCGGCTATAGCCCGGCCACCGGCCAGTATGTGGCCGAGGGTGTGACCTGTGTCGAGTGTCACGGGCAGGTTCCCTCAGACCACCCGGATACCCCGGCAGACCTCAGCTTCGCCAATATGGTATGCCGGGACTGCCACACCGTCACCTATGCCGAGTTCCGGGCCAGCCTGCACGAGGCCGCCGGGCTTCAGTGCACCAGTTGCCACTATGCTCATGAGAACGGCCTGCGGCTGGACGATCAGGTGACCCAGTGTCTCAATTGCCACCGTCTCCAGCTCGAGGACTTTGCCCACGACTCGCACGTCACCGTCGGGCTGGAGTGCCGCCACTGCCATGGTTACGTCGAGCCAGGGCAGGAAATCCCGCCCAATGGGCTGGCGCCGACCGGCCACGACTTCCGAGAGAGCGTCCGGGCGTGCCTGGACTGCCACGCAGAGATCGAGTTGGTGCCAGTCAACGGCGAGGTGGGTCAGCCGACCAGCCGGGCCGAAACCGAGGAAGCGATCCGCAGCGGCGAGGAGGCCGCCATGCGGATCGCCGAGCTACAGGCGACCATTGACTCGCTCGTCCTCCAGAACCGCAACAGCACAGCCATGAGCATCGCCCAGGGCGGCGTCGGCGGGCTGGTCATTGGCGGAGTGGTCGCCTGGCTGTTCGCCCGCCGCCGATCATCTGCAGAGGGGTCGAACCATGACACGCACCCAGGATAGTCCCCAACCCCCTGAACCGCAGACCGTCACCCGCCGCCACCTGCTGCGCCTGATGGGCGCTGCTGGCTTTGCCACGACGGTGGCGCTGGCAGCGGCCTTCCCAGAAGTACGCAGAAAGACGGCGCGGGCCGCTCACAGCGAGCCTGAGGGCGACTCCTCGCGCCGCTGGACGATGATCATCGACCTGAGCAAGTGCATCGGCTGCCAGTACTGCGTCTATGCCTGCCAGGCGGTCAACAATGTGTCGGACGACATGCGCTGGAACGTCTACCTGATGGAGCGCACCCGCACCGGCGCGATCTTCCACATGACCCGGCCTTGCCTGCATTGCCAGGAGGCTCCCTGCGCGGATGTGTGCCCCACCGGGGCCACCTACCAGCGCGGTGATGGCCTGGTGGTTATCGACTACGATAAGTGCATCGGCTGCCGCTATTGTATGGTCGCCTGCCCGTATGGCGTCCGCTCATTTAACTGGGAAGATCGCAGCAGGCAGGAACCGGCCAATATCTACCAGCCCCACTACGGCTCGCCGGAGGTGGAGCGCCGCCCGCGCGGCGTGGTGGAGAAGTGCACCTTCTGCATCCACCGGCTGGATCGCGGCCTGGCCGCCGGGCTGACCCCCGGCGTGGATCGCGCTGCCACCCCGGCCTGCGTCAACATCTGCCCGGTGCGCGCGCGCATCTTCGGCGACCGCAACGACCCGAACTCCGAGGTGGCGCAGATCATCGCCACCACGCCTACTTTCCGGCTGCGCGAAGACCTGGGCACGGAGCCGAACGTCTTCTACATCCCGGCAGAGGGGATGGTCATCACATGAGCACTGCAACCCTCAATCTCAAACCGTTCAGGGGGGCTTCGCCCCTGTTTGTGCTGTGGGTGGGCCTGCTGGCGCTGCTGATGGTGTGGGGATTGGTGTCGGGGATCGAGGTGCTGCGCCAGGGGTTGGTCGTCACCGGCCTGTCCGACCGTGTGCCGTGGGGGCTGTGGATCGCGCTCGACCTATCGGCCATCAGCTTGGGCGCGGGGGCGTTTATCTTTTCGGCGGTGGTGTACCTGCTGGGCCTCAGACGCTTCCAGGCGTTTGCCCGCGTGGCGGTGCTGGTTGGCTTCCTTGGCTACAGCTCGGCCATGCTGGCGTTGTTCCTGGACATCGGGCGACCGGATCGCTTCTGGCTGCCAGTGGTCTCGCCCAACATCCACTCGGTGCTGTGGGAGATCACCATGTGCGTGATCTTCTACTTCACCGTGCTGGCGGCGGAGATGGCCCCGGTGGTGCTGGAGAGCCGGTTGTTCGCTCGCTGGCCAAATGCGGCCAAAGTGGGCGAATCCATCCACAAAGCCACGCCGGTGTTGGCCGTGTTTGGTCTATTCCTGTCGCTGCTGCACCAGTCGTCGCTGGGGGCGACCTACGGCATCGTGGCCGCACGCCCGTTGTGGTACAAACCCACCCTGCCGGTGATGTTCATCGTCTCCGCAGCCGCCGGGGGGATCGCCACCAGCATCCTCGGCACGCTGATCGTCAGCCACCTGCAAGGCAGGCAGGTGATCAAGCGAGAGATCATCGAGCAAGCGACCATCGTGGCCGGTGGGGCCATGGCGTTATATCTGTACATCAAGATCTGGGACTGGGCGACCACGACCTTTTACAGCAACGTCGCGGCCCGCGAGCGGGGGCTGGCCGTGCTGCGCCTCTCCACGCCGTACAACCAGGCGTTCTGGTTCGGGGAGATGCTGCTGGGCGGGCTGATTCCGCTGGTCATCTTCCTGTGGCCACGGCTGCGGCGCAATGACTACTGGCTGATGCTAGCCTCCGGGCTGGCGATTCTGGGCGTGGTGCTGCTGCGCTGGAATGTGACCATCTCCGGGCTGGTCGTGCCGCTGGACTGGTCGCCGGGGGAGGCATTCCTGTTCCCGCGCAACTCCTATACCCCGACCCTGCCAGAGATCGGCGCGTCCTTCGGCATCGTGGCCTACGCGCTGATGGGCTTCACGCTGGCCACCCGTTACCTGCCGATCTTTGCCGAGAGCCACGAACATTGACCGGCCTACCACACTGACTCACAGTGCTGGTTGACTGGTGTGGCGGCAGATGGCGCTACGGGAACCCCCCCGCTTGCCTGTGCACAGCCAGGCGTGCTAGAGTCGGCGTATGCACCAACAGCCTCGATCCCCTGCCCTGCTGGCCCTGCTGGCCGCGATCCTGGCGGTGCTGGCCGGATGCTCAGCAAGGGGGAACGCGGTAGAGGCCATCACCGCTACCCCCGGCTCGTCGCCAACCCCTCTACCCACCCCTGAGC
>DAOTYF010000066.1:0-38800 GCA_034434995.1 Anaerolineae bacterium | reverse complement strand
GCCCCACTGCCACCGTCCCGGAGTCCGCCACCCTCACCCCAGAGGGCCAGGTGTGCGATTGCTCCGCCGATGTCTATGGCTGCCGCCGCGATTTTTCAGGCAACCAGCCTGCCGCCCAAGCGTGCTTCGATTATTGCGTGGCCCAGGGCGCGGGCGATGTGCACCGGATCGACCCCGATGGCAACGGGATCGCCTGCGACCACAATGAGTGAGCGGGGAGATTCCGCTCCCCATCCCCCCTCCTGCACGCCTGGCTGAGCCTGGGCGGGAGAGGGGAAACCGGCTGCGAGTGAGTCATGGAGAAGCGCCAGAGGAGGCCACGCTACCAGGTTATCCCCCGCGCGCGGGGCACATCGCCGGCGCAGCAGGCCGAGTGGCGTGCCCGCCACGCTCGCCCCCTCGACTTCGCGGCGGAGGGGCCGGCCTACCTGGCCTATCTGGAGACCATCCGGGCTGCCGTCTCGTGGGAGCCGGAGTCGTACAGTCAGCTTGTTCGGCAGATGTCCCGCGCGGGCCATCCCGCCATCGCCAAGCCCCGGCTGCGACGCGCCTACCTGGCCCTGGTGGATGCCGGAACATTGCCCCATGATGAAGTGTTGCTTGCCCGGCTGACCAGCAAGCCCATCCGCACGCTCAGCGGCATCGCGCCTGTCACCGTGCTCACCGCGCCCAGGGTGTGTCCGGGCCGCTGTATCTTCTGCCCCGACGACGTGCGGATGCCCCGCTCGTACCTCTCCAATGAGCCAGGGGCGATGCGCGCCCTGATGCTGGATTTTGACCCGCACGCGCAGGTCAGTGCGCGCCTAGCGGCAATGCAGCGCACCGGCCACAGCGTGGAGAAGGTCGAGCTGCTGATCCTGGGCGGCACGTGGTCAGACTATCCGCGTGATTACCAGGAGTGGTTCGTACGGCGCTGCTTCGACGCCCTCAATGGGGCTGCTTCGCCAACGCTCGACGCAGCGCACCGCCTCAACGAGCGAGCAGTGCACCGCAACGTTGGCCTGGTGATCGAGACCCGCCCAGACTACGTGACCGAGGACGAGGTGCGCTGGCTGCGCCGCCTGGGTGTGACACGTGTCCAGCTTGGCGTGCAATCTCTCGACGACCGCCTCTTGGCACTCAATGGTCGGGGCCATACGGTGGAGGAGGTGCGCACTGCCTTCCGGCGGTTGCGCTCGGCGGGGCTGAAGGTGCAGGCTCATTGGATGCCCAACCTGCTGGGCGCTACCCCGGAATCCGACCGGGCCGATTTCCAGCGTTGGTGGGATGACCCAGCCCTACGGCCTGACGAACTCAAAATCTACCCCACGGGATTGATCAGAGGGACGCCGCTTTATGAGCACTACGAGCGGGGAGAATATCGGCCCTACACACAGCTCGAACTCATTGACCTGCTGATGTCCTGCAAGCAGGCTACCCCGGAATACGTCAGGTTGAACCGCGTGATGCGCGACATCCCCGCTCCCGATATTGCCGCCGGGGTGACGGCGTCGAACCTGCGACAGGTGGTCCAGCAACGCCTGCGCGACCTGGGAACGCCATGCCGGTGCATCCGCTGCCGCGAGGTGCGGGGGCAGCCGATTGACCCAGCCACGATCCGCTACCAGACGCTGCGCTACGCGACGGATCACAGCCGCGAGGTGTTTCTCAGTGCGGTGACGCCAGAGGATCGGCTGGCTGGATTCCTGCGGTTGTCGCTGCCAACCGCGCTCGCGCCCATTGAGGAGCTTGCAGGGCAGGCGATCATCCGGCAGGTGCAGGTGTACGGCCCGGCGCTGGCCCTGGAGGACGAGCCGGGGAGCCGAGCGCAGCACCAGGGCGTGGGGCGGCGGCTGATCCAGTTAGCACGCCATGAGGCGCAGTCAACAGGGTTTAAGCGGCTGGCGGTTATCGCGGCGGTCGGGACGCGGGAGTATTATCGAGGGTTGGGGTTCGAGATGGGGGACCTGTATATGAGCGCCTCTCTGTGAGCAAAGAAGGCCGGTGATCCCTCTGCGCCGTCCCTAGCTCCACGCGCTCCATCCCAGGTGTCACGATGCAACAGTTATCGGCTGAACGGGTCCATGAGGCACTGGCTGGCCTGGATGCCGGGGCATTCGGCGCCAACCTCCATTACTACCCGCGAATCGGCTCCACCAACGATGTGGCCCGCGAGTTGGCCGCTCAGGGCGCGCCGGAGGGAACACTCGTCCTGGCGGATGAGCAAACCGCCGGGCGAGGGCGCATGGCGCGGAGATGGATCGCGCCGCCCGGCAGCAGCCTGCTGCTGTCGATTCTCTTCCGGCCAGCTCTGCACCCTGCTGCTGCCTATCGGCTGGTCATGATCAGCGGGCTGGCCACCGCCGAAGCGTGCGAGGCGCTGGCAGGGGTGCGGGTCGATATCAAGTGGCCCAACGACCTGCAAACCAGGGGGAAAAAGCTGGGAGGCATCCTGCCAGAAAGCGCCATCCAGGGGGAGCGTCTGCTATGGGTGGTTGTGGGGCTGGGGCTGAACGTGAGCCAGGAATTCGCGCCACCCGATCCACTGGCCCAGAGTGCGATCAGCCTGCGAATGGCCGCCGCAGCCCCACCGGACCGAGCGGCGCTGCTGGCCGGGATACTCACTCGGCTGAACGCATGGTATGCGCAGTTGGGCAGTGATGCGCTCGTGGACGCATGGCGCGCGCGGTGCAGCACATTGGGCCAGCGAATCGTAGCCCGTACGCCAGGTGGAATATTCACAGGGTGGGCCGAAGAGATCGATGCCAACGGGGCGCTGTGGCTACGCACGGACGACGGTCAACGGCATTTACTGGCCGCTGGTGAGGCAACCATCCGTGGGGAGGACGCTGCTTACGAAGGATGATTCGCACGTGGCGCGGCGCCTGGGCAGCTAGGGGGAACGGAGCCAGGCAGCAAACCCAGATAAGATCGGCCCCACTCCCCCGGACGCGCCATCACCGCAGCCGGGAAAGTGGGGCAGTCAGGTCACTCCTCTACGCCTACGAGACCTGAAGTTCGCCGCGCTTAAGCGCCTCGAGTTCGGCTTCTAGGCGACGGCGCTCGTCGGCAATAGCCCCTTTGACTTCGGCCATCAGGCTATCAGCGCGATTTTGGAATTGCTCGCGCAGCTCCTCGCCCGAGGCCGGGGCCATCAGTAAAGCCGCCACCGCGCCAACCAACGCCCCGCTGACAGCGCCCAGAATGAAGCTGAAGATACGTCGCATGTAGCCTCCTCTGATTCTCCCATTCACTAACGCAAAATCCTCTTGCCCACAATATACGATCCCATTATAACATGGTTGCGGGGCTGTTCCAGTGAAGCAATGTTCCTCGCCGCCCCTATCCCTGGACCTGACGCAGCAGTTCCACAACCTGCCAGGCAATCTCATCCGGGTTCCCGGACAGGAGGGTGTGCCTGCGCTCGCGGGAGGGGGCCTGTGCCAGCCCCTTGACCACCGTTGGCGATCCTGGCTCGCCGATGAACGCCGGGTCGGCCTCCAGGGCCACCCGATCCCATACAGTCACCCGGCCCTTGTCGAAGGCCCAGGCTTTGATCCCATAGTCCATGAAGCGCGGCTCGTTGGACGCGGTCTTGACCGAGATCACAGCGGGTAGTGGTACTTCAAGCACCTCGTAACCGCCCCTGATCCCGCGCCGCCCGATCACCACGTTCCGGGCCAGGTCGATGTCCACCGCATTCGCCAGCGTGATCTGGTCGATACCCAGCCACTCAGCCAGACCGGGCGGAACCTGCCCCGTCGCACCGTCGGAGGATTCCTCGCCACACAGGATGAGATCAGCCCTGCCGAGCTTCTCGACGCCCTTCGCCAGCGTGTAGGTGGTGGCCAGGGTATCGGCCCCTCCAAATGCGGGGTCGCTGAGGAGGGTGATATGGTCTGCCCCCATCGCCAGCCCCACTCGCAGGATCGGTTCACAGAATGGCGGCCCCATCGAGAGGATGTCTACCCGGCCCCCATAGCGGTCTTTCAGGCCAAGTGCCATCTCCAGCGCGTTCATATCCGGCGGGTTGATCTCGGAGCGGGCGCCTGCCCGATCCAGCCGATGGGTTGCCGGGTCAACCCGGATCTCTTCCGGCTTGGGCACGACCTTGACGCACACGATCTGGCGCAGCTCACGCATGGGCTGCCTCCCGTTCCGCGCGGAGTGCCGCAACCAGCGCAGGCACGATCTCGAAGGCATCGCCGACGATGCCATAGTCAGCGGCTTCGAAGATCGGGGCCTGGGGGTCGCTGTTTATGGCAATGATCAGGCCCGCATCCTGGATGCCCACTGTGAAGTGAAACGCGCCGCTGACACCGCACACGATGGCGACCTTCGGGCGGCATACCACCCCTGTCTGCCCGATCTGACGTTCCCGCTCAATGTAACCATCGTCCACCGGCGGGCGTGTCGCGCCGACCTCGCCGCCGAGCAGGTCGGCCAGCTCGCGCAGCAGGTCAAAGCGCCCCTCGATGCCCCGCCCGCCGACCACCAGGGCTGGGGCCTGGGTCAGGTCGGGGCTGCTGCCAACAACCCGCTCTACGGTGCGCGTGCGAATCATGGACTTGGTCAGGCTGATCGGCACGCGGATCACGCTGCCCTCTCGACCGGGAATCGGCTCCGCGACCCGGAACACGCCGGGGCGGACAGTGGCCATCTGGGGGCGGTGCTTCTCCATCGCCAGCAGGGCCAGCACGCCGCCGCCGAACCCACTCACCTCGCTGATCAGCACCCCCGACTCCAGACGTAGATCGGTACAGTCAGCATTGAGGCCCGTCCGCAGACGCACCGCCAGCCGCCCAGCCAGATCGCGGCCATCGTGGGTTGCGCCCAGCAAGAGCACACTCGGCTTGTTGTGCATCACCGCTTCGTAGGCAGCGTGGGCGTATCCCTCGACGGTGAAATCGGCCAGCAGCGGATGTTCCACCAACGCAACTTCGTCCGCGCCGCAGGCGAAGGCGCCGCGCGCCAGCGCCTCAACGCGGTCGCCGATCAGCAGGCCGGTCAGCTTCCACCCAGCGAGGTCGGCAAGCTGCCGCCCCTTGGAGAGCAGCTCCAATGAGACAGGCTCCAGCCCGCCGCCGCGCTGCTCTAGGAAGACCCAGATGGCAGGCTGCTGGTCTTCAACGCCATAGAGGGATGTAGTCATACGATCTCTCCGTCCCCACTCTCATCAGGCGGAGAGCGCCAGTGCTGCGATCTCGGCCACATCCCGCACGATCAGGCCCGGGGTCCTCTGCGCCTTGACGCTGTCCTCCAGACACGCCACGCAGAACGGGCAGGCCGTCGCTAGGATCGATGCGCCGGTAGCGAGCGCCTCCCGAACTCGCAGGTCGGAGAACCGCTCGCCGGGGGGGGTCTCCATCCACATGCGCCCGCCACCACCGCCACAGCACACCGTTTCGGCCCCCGTGCTCGCCATTTCGACCACCTCGACGCCGGAAATCGAGGCCAGAACAAGGCGTGGCGCTTCGACCTCGTCATTGTGCCGCGCCAGGTAGCACGGATCGTGGAAGGCGATTCGCGCCTCGAGCGCCTGGTCAAAGGCCAGCCTTCCCTGCTCGATCAGCGTCGCCAGGTATTGGGTGTAATGCAAGGGTCGGAAGCCAGCCTCGGAGCGAGGATAGTGATTCCGGAATACATCGTAGCAGTGGGGGGAGATCGTGACGACCTGCGTCACGCCCTCTGCCTGGAACACGGCAGCCGTCTGCCCAGCGATCTCCTCAAAGTACGGGCGGTGACCAAGGCTCAACACTGCCTCGCCGCAGCACGGCTCCTCGTCGCTCAGCGTCCCGAATCGCACCCCCGCCGCGTTCAGCACGCGGATCAGTGAACGGGCAATCTGTTGCGCGCGCCGGTCGTAGGAGGCGGTGCAGCCCACATACAGCAGGACCTCGTGCTGGGCCGCGTCAAAGCGCGGCACGTCCAGCCCCTTCGCCCACGCCGACCGCTGGGAGGGTGGCTGCGACCAGGGGTTGCCGTTCCAGTACACGGACCACAGCAGCGAGGGCAGCCCCGCCGGGATCGCCCGTTGCTCCCAGGCCACGGCGCGCAGCCCCCGAAACACGTCCGTGATATGCACTCCGCGCGGGCACGACTCCTCGCAGCGGGCGCAGGTTGAGCAGCGCCATAGATCACCATCCCCAACAAGCAGCCCCAGTTGCGCTCGCCGCACCAGCGACCGCACGGAGAGGGTGTGTGGCGAGACCAGCCCCCAGGGACAGGTCGCGGTACACGCACCGCACTGATAGCACAGCGCCGACGTGCCGCCGGTCAGATCGGCCAGCCGATCCCACCATGCATCGTCGATGAGGATGACCTCATCCATTCGGGAATCTGATGCTCGATTCATCGTCGGCCTCCGGCTGGCACGCGCGGGCCTGCTGCTCGGCGTGCTGCCTCACCACCTGATCCATCTCCGCGATCTTCTCCGCAAACTCCTTGCCCTCCGCTGCCGAGACCCAGCACAGTTGCAGCCGCTCTGGGGCGATGCCTTCGCGGGCGAACTTGCGCTGCCAATACTGGAATCGCTTCCAGGTGCGCTGGTTGGCGTAGTTGTAGTGGCAATCCGAACCGCTATCGGTCAGGCGGCAGCCGGTGACGAGCACCGCGCCCACGCCCTTCTCAAACGCCCGCGCGATGAAGCCCTCCTCGAAACGGGCCGAGCACATCGTGCGGATGATGCGCGCCGAAGTGGGGTACTGCCGCTTCTCAATGCCCGCCAGGTCCGCCCCCGCATACGAGCACCAGTTGCAGGTGAAGACGATGCACTTCTCCTCTGGGTGTTCAGCCAGGGCCGCATCGATCTGGGCAGCGATCTGGTCCCGGGTGAAGTGCGGCATGTCAATGGCGCCAAAATTGCACTCAGCAGCGCACGTGCCGCAACCCATGCAAGCCGCCTCGACGACCCGCACCCGCCCCTCTTTGACCGGCCCCGTCGCCTCGATGGCCCCAAATGGGCAGACGTTCACGCAGCGCATACAGCCGACGCACAGGTCGAGGTTCACCTGCGCGGTCAGCGGTTCCTTCTCGATCACGCCACGCCCCAGCAGTCTGCCGACCTTGGCAGCGGCGGCCAGCGCCTGCGCCATCGACTCGCGCACATCCTTTGCGCCCTGCGCCGCCCCGGCCAGCATGACCCCCTGCACTGCCGTCTCGACCGGCCCCAGCTTGGGATGAAGCTCCATGTAGAAGCCATCCTCGCTGCGGGAGAGCTTCAACTGCCCGGCCAGCGTGTCTTCAGTGGGGCGCAATCCGATCACCAGCACCAGCAGATCGGTAGGAATGCGCACGCGCGCGCCCAGCAGCTCATCCAGCACCTCAAGATGCCCTGCCTCGAACGTCATCGCGTCCTGCGGAGGAACGTCGGCAGCATAGCGGAAGAAGCGGACTCCTGCCCGCATTGCCTGCTCATAGAGTTCCTCGGCGTGGCGGGTGTAGGTGCGGATGTCCTTACTGACTACCCGCACCTGTTTGCCCATCTGGCGCAGCCGCACCGCCTGCCCCATCATAGAGGCGCAGCAGTAGCGCGAGCAGCCCATCGATCCCTGCCGCGACCCGACGCACGACACAAACGTGATCCGCTCCGCACCAACCTCCCCATCGGCCAGCAGGCGCTCTAATTCGAGGTTGGTGATCACGCGGGGATCAGACCCACAACCAAATTCGGTCGGCTGGTATGGCAGGGAGCCAGTCGCCACCACGACCGCGCCAGTGGTCAGCTCTGTTGCGCCCTCTGCCTGCCTGTCCTTCAACAAGGCATGGAAGCTGCCCACCACGCCGCCAATGGCCTCGACTTCCGTGTTGAGATGAACATGGGCGCCGCTCGTCTCCACGTCGCGGGCCTTCGCCGCGACCAGCCGGGCCGCATCGATCTGGCGGGGCGCAAGGTCGTAGAGGTCGTTCAGCAACCCACCCAGCCGCTCCGCCCGCTCAACCAGATGTGTCTCGATTCCCTGGCGAGCCAGCGCCGCCGCCGCCGTCATCCCAGCGATCCCGCCGCCGATCACCAGCGCGCTCTGAGTCACCGGCAAGTGGCTGACTTGAAGCGGCTCCAGGCGCCGCGCCTTCTCGACCGCCATCGCCACCATGTCCATCGCCTTGACCGTCGCCGCCTCTTTGTCGAATTTGTGCACCCACGAGTCCATGTTGCGGATGTTCGACATTTCCAGCAGGTACGGATTCAGGCCGGAGCGCATCAGCACGCCCCGGAAGATCGATTCGTGGGTCTTGGGCGAGCAGGCGGCTACCACCACGCGATTGATCCCCTCGCGCTGGATCGCCTCCTCAATCTCAGCCTGGGTATTGCCCGCGCACGAGAACATCTGGCTGGCTGCGTAGACCACGCCGGGCAGCGTCCGGGCGAAATCCACCACACGCCTCACGTCCACCACCCCGGCGATGTTGCTGCCACAGTGGCAAACAAAGACCCCCACGCGCGGTTCCCCCCTCTCCACCGGCGGAGAAAGGGCTAGGGGGTGAGGTTCCTCCGGCCAATGCCGGGCCGTGAGATGGGTCAGAGCCAGGGCCGCCGCGCCGCTGCCTTCAGCGACGCTGTCGGGGATGTCCTTGGGGCCACTGGCGCACCCGGCAGCGTAGATGCCGGGCCGGGTGGTGGTGATCAGGCCACCCCGTTCCTCCAGCGCCCGAACGAAGCCATCTTCATCCAGCTCGATCCCCAGCCGTGCTGCCAGGTCGGGCAGGCCCGCGCCCGGCATGACGGCGTTCGCCAACACCACCATATCATAGACTGCTTCGATGCGGGTCGTGGTGGCCGTATCTTCGTAGACCACCCGAATGCGCTCGCCGTCCGGCGCGATGCACGAGGGCCGCCCGCGCACGAACTTCGCCCCGGCCTCGCGGGTGCGCCCCCAGAAGCCGTCGAAGCCCTTGCCGTAGGCGCGAATGTCCATATAGAGGACGGTCACATCCTGGATACCGTGATCCAGGGCCTGGTAGGCATGTTTGAGGGAGTACATGCAGCAGAAACGCGAGCAGCCCCGGCTGAAGCGCCGGTCGCGGGAGCCAACGCACAGCACAAACAGGATATTTGCCGGGTGCTGTCCGTTCGATGGGCGCACGATCTCCCCGCCCGTTGGTCCCGCTGAGTTAATCAGCCGTTCGAATTCCAACGCAGTCAACACATCGGGGTGCGATCCGTAGCCGAAGTCGGTCAGCCGCCGGGGGTCGAGCATGTCGTACCCCACCGCCACAATGATCGCCCCGACTTCAACCGTCAGCAGGCGCTCGGCGGGCATCAGGAAGTCAATGGCTTTGGGCGGGCAAACCTGGTAGCAACGGTCGCAGGGAAGGTAGTTGGGCGGATCGTTCAGGCAGTGCGCCATGTCGAGGATATACGCGCCGGGCGTGGATTGGGGGATCGGCGTGTAGATGGCCTTGCGTGCAGCCATGCCTGAATCGTATTCGTTGGGCAGCACAACGGGGCAGGCCAGTGTGCATTCTCCGCAACGGGTGCAGGCATCGGTGACGTAGCGCGCCCGCTGCCGAATCCACACCTGGAAATGCCCCGGCTCTCCCTCGACCCGCTCCACCTCAGCCAGCGACAGCACCTCGATGTTAGGGTGAAGGCTCACCTCTGACATCTTGGGCGCTTCGATGCAGATCGAGCAATCCAACGTGGGGAAGTTCTTATCCAGGACGGCCATGATCCCCCCGATGGTCGCTTCCCGCTCGAGCAGCACCACCCGCGCCCCCGCCTCGGCCAGGTCGAGCGACGCCTGGATCCCAGCGATCCCGCCGCCGATGACCAGCACCGTATCACTCATGGGCGGCTCCCCCCGGAGATAATGGCCATGGCGTGTTCCAGGCCCACCGCCAACGCCCGCAGGTTCAAATCAAGCGTTCTGGGCCGCACTGATGCACGGATCGCCTCCTCAACCGACTCGCGGCGCGCCAGCCCCGTCACGCCAACCAGGAACCCCAACATCACGATATTTGCCACCACGCGGTGACCCAATTCCTCCGCCAGCCGCGTGGCGGGGATGCCATGCGGACAATCACCATCGGCGGGCTGGACCAGGTCGTCATCAACCAGGATGATCGCTTCGGGGCGGGCGGTGGGGCGGAAGGTGGTATAAGCTTCCTGCGACATGGCGATCAGCACGTCTGGCCTTTGGACGAAGGGATAGTCAATCGGCTCGTCGGAGACGACGAGGTTGGCGCTCGACGCGCCGCCGCGGGCCTCCGGGCCGTAGGACTGGGTCAGGACGGCTTCCATGCCCTCGTACAGCACCAGCGCTCGGCCCAGCACCATCCCCGCCAGCGCCACCCCCTGACCGCCAAACCCGGAGATACGGATTTCCTGCCTCATGCGAGCGCCTCCGGCGGGATAGGCTGGTAAGGCGGCAGGTTACGGTTGATGAAGTTACCGATGTAGATGGGGCGGTCAGAACGAAGGTCGATCCCCAAATCCTCGTGAGAGACTCCGTCGGCGATCACGCACCGTGCACGGTATAGCTCCATCTCCTCCAGGCCATCGTCAATCCCGTTCGACTTGCCGAACCCAACCGGGCAGGGGGAGAGAATCTCGATGAAGGCAAACCCGGGCTTGCCGAACGCGGTTAGGATGTCTTGCTTGGCCTGCCGCGCGTGCAGGGTTGTCCAGCGCGAGACATAGTTTGCGCCCGCCGCCGCCAGCAGCGAGGGCAAGTTGAATGGTTGCTCCGGGTTGCCATAGGGCGCGGTCGTGGCTCGCGCCCCGATGGGCGTTGTCGGCCCGAACTGGCCACCCGTCATGCCATAGTTGAAGTTGTTGACGCAGATCACCTTGATATCCACGTTGCGCCGCGCAGCGTGGATCAGGTGGTTGCCGCCGATGGCTGCTAGGTCACCATCGCCGCTGAAGACCGTCACCATCAGGTCGGGGTTCGCCAGCTTCATGCCTGTGGCGAACGGGATGGCACGCCCATGCGTGGTGTGGTACGAGTCGAGCGCCATGTACCCAGCTACGCGCCCCGAACAGCCAATGCCCGATACCACGATGTGTCGCTCGGTGGAAATGCCGGATTCGAGGATGGCCTGGGCATAACAGCGCATCGCAATGCCGATGCCACATCCGGGGCACCAGATATGGGGCATTCGGTCAGCACGGATGATCGCATCTAGGGGGTGCGCCTCGGCAACAATAGCTGCGGTCACGATGCCGCCTCCTGGATCGCCTCGAAGATCGCTTCTGGGGGGATCATTGCCCCGCCTGCATGGAACACCCCTCTGGCTGGGCACTGGGTATGTCGTTCCACTTCACGGATCATCTGCCCCAGGTTCATCTCAGCCACAATGAAGGAGCGAGCGTGGTGGGCCAGCTCTCTGACCTGCGCTGCCGGGAAGGGCCACAGCGAGATCAGCCGCAGCAGCCCTGCTCGGATGCCGCGCTCGCGGGCCTCCCGCACCGCCCGCCGTGCCGACCGGGCCGTGCAGCCGTAGGAGATCACGGCGATTTCGGCATCATCCAGGTGATAGGCTTCCGTGCGTGTGACCTGCTCCGCGCTGCGCCGCACCTTTTCGACCAGCCGTGTGACCAGCCGGTGGTGTGTCTCCGCTGACATGTCGGGGTAGCCGCGCTCATCGTGCGTCAGCCCGGTGAAGTGCACACAGTAGCCCTCCCCGGCGTGGGCCAGCGGCGGCACAAGGTCGTCATCCTCGGCCAGGAAGGAGCTGAATGGGCCGTTTGGCGGGTGAGCGGGGCGCTTCCGCTCCCAGCGTGGCAGGTCGTCAGGCGGTGGGATCACCACCCGCTCGACCATGTGCCCTACTACCTCATCGGCCAATAGCAGCACCGGGACGCGGTAGCGGTCGGCGGCGTTGAAGGCCAGGATGGTCAGGTCAAACATCTCCTGCGGGGACGAGGGTGCATAGGCCACGATCCCATAATCGCCGTGCGATCCCCAGCGGGCCTGCATGACATCGGACTGACCTGCCATCGTCGGCAGCCCGGTCGAGGGCGAACCGCGCTGCACATCCACCACCACGCACGGGACTTCCAGCATCGCCCCCAGCCCGATATTCTCCAGCATCAGACTCAGCCCCGGCCCAGAGGTGGCCGTCATGGAGCGTGCTCCGGCCAGCGACGCACCCAATACAGCAGCCATGCTGCCCAGCTCATCTTCCATCTGGACAAACACGCCCGCGACCTCCGGCATTCGCCGCGCCAGCAGCTCCGCGATCTCGGTAGAGGGGGTGATCGGATAGCCAGCGAAGAAACCGCAGCCCGCCGCCAGCGCTCCCTCCGCACAGGCATGGTCGCCGCTCATGAAGTGAGTCCCGGTCAGGACGCGCTGGCCCTTCATGTCTCTACCTCAAGGGTGTAGATGGCAAATTCGGGACAGATCAGCGCACAGAAGCCACAGTGGATACATGCATTTTCTTTGCCCGGCGCGATCTCTGGGTAGTGGTATCCCTTCGCATTGGCGCTATGTGATTCTTGCAGCACATCTTGGGGGCAGAACTGGATACAGATTCGGCATCCTTTGCAGCGCTGCGGCAGGAGGTAAACCTGGCCGCGGGGGAAACGAGCCGCATTAAGATTAACAGGAGTACGCCCGAACGCTTTCATGCCCCGTCTTGCCTGGTTGGAGAGACCCGGATATCCTTACCCTGAAGAGCGCTGCATCCGTGCCTGTCCCTGAGGTAACCACGCGAGCTTAACGGAGCGCCAGGGAGAAACAACGGGGGCTGCCATGAAGAGCGCACTCGGTGACTGAGATGTCCCGCGCTCCGGCCATGACGACGCCAGTGAAGGATGGCGTGTGATCCTCAGTATAGGAGCAGAATGGCCGCCTGCGCTAGTGAACAATGTCACCTCGATCAGATATATTGTATAAGTCTGATCTGTGAAAGCAGGGAACAACGTATATCAGAAACCCGGTACTGGTTTCGGCCCGCCCATCACACAAATCTTGGCGTGGAGCGCTCCTGACGTTATACTAAAGGTCGGTCAGCCGGAGTGGCGGAACGGGAGACGCGGCGCACTCAAAATGCGTTGCCCGCGAGGGCGTGTGGGTTCGAATCCCACCTCCGGTATATAGAGGGCCGGATGGTTATCGCACTCTCCGGCCTTTTTTTGTGCGCACGGTTATCAGGCCGTCGAGAGGAGGCGTGCTTCTCAGCCCGACCTCTTAATCAGAGCTATCTGACCAGGTTGTGTGAGCGGAAGTTTGACTACTTCTGCGTACAGAGAGTGGTGGACACCATGCGCCGATCGCTGCGATCAAGAACTTCCTCGCTTTGAATGCCATGCGACGCGCCTTGCTCACTCTTCTGATCGGGCTGGGGATCGGCGCGCTGGGTGGCGCGATCTCGGGCTGGTACATCCAGAGCCAAAGCGCCAGCGCCGGGCTAGAGCGGCTCCACCCCGATTACAAAGCCGACTATGCGGTCATGGTCGGGGCGGCCTATGCCGTCAATCATGATTGGGACCTGGCCCAGGCGCGGCTGGGACGATTGGCTGAGCCTGACCCTGCGGCTTATATCGTGCTGCTGGCGGAGCAGTATATTGCTGAGGGTCGCAACCCGGACGACATCCGGAATCTGGTGCGGCTTGCGGCGCGCTTCGGCTACACCACCCCGCCGATGCAGCTCTATCTCTCCCCGGCAGGAAGCGAGCCATGACCCCGCCGCGGCAGCCATTCCCTTGGTTTGCGCTGCTACTGGGCCTATTGCTGGGGAGCGCAGGGGGGTTGGCCTATGCCTGGTTCCTCAACCCGGTTGACCTGATCAACATCGGGCCAGATCAACTGCTGCCGGGTGACCAGCGCGCCTATGTATTGCTGATCAGCGAGGCTTACCTGCAGAACTACGATCTGGAGCGCGCGCGCGCGCGGCTGTCAGCTCTACGGGTACGCGATGTAGCTAGTCTCGTTTCCGAGCAAGCCGACCGTGCCCTGCTCAACGGAGACGACCCGCGAGAGATCCGTGCGCTGGCAGCGCTGGCTGAGGCTCTGGGGGCTAATCCGCTGGCGGCGGAGGTGTTCTCCGGTACAGTACAGCCGACTTCCCCTACTACGCCTGTCACTATCACGGCCACCTTTGAGGGGATGCCAACCCTGACACCGACCTCCGAAAACCCCACTGCCACGGCAGCACCAGCCACTCCGACCCTCATCCCAACCTCAACCTTCCTGACCGGGAGCGAACTCGACCTGATCGCGCTGGAGAGGTTATGCGAAGATAGCTACCCAGCGGGCCGTCTCGAGGTATACGTCCGCGACTCACTGGGCAGGGGCATTCCTGGTCTGGAAATCCATGTAGATTGGGAGGGTCAGCAGGATCGGTTCTTCACCGGCCTGAAGCCGGAAGTTGATCCCGGCTACGCCGATTTCCAGATGGAACCAGGCAAGATGTATACCGTGACCCTGGTCGGCCTTGCGGAGCCGGTGGTTGGGATTGATAGCTCCCTGTGTATGACTGCTTCGGGCCAGGCCATCGTTCCCAGCTTCCAGCTCGTTTACGCCCCCACAACCGACGATCAGTGAGGCTGCACCGACGACATCCTTTTGGCAGAGTGCGCTCCGATGATCGCTGATTATCCTACCCCGCTCTGCTGCACGTTATTCCCCCGCCCGTCCATCTGGGAATACCCGTCGGGAGGCCGTAAAGAGTCTGCTACATGGCTAGGGCCTGCACCAGCTCGCGGAAGGCGGCTTTGTAGTTAGCCGCGAAATCAAAACGCGGCTGTCTGCGCAGGCCGTCGGGAATGTCACAGGGCTGAATCTGTGCCAGCAGCACGGGTTTACGATGTTGTCGGAAGAATCTCCAGCCTCTTTCTACCCTCTCCGCCTCCAGCGCAGATGGAGATAGGATCACGACCATATGGCTGCAGTCCAACAAGGCCGGAGGCACGCCGCTGGCCCAGTGTGGGCTATCTTCTAGCGTCACATCAGGATCAGCCCAGGTCGGAACGCCCACTCTGATCAGGCCCTCTGCCAGATGGCTTGCAAACCCGGCATCTGGCTGGCTGTAGTTGACATACACCGCAAAGCGGGGTTTGCCAGGCCGCCCTAAGGCGGCGCTGGTCTTGCCAGCCACACGCTGTTGCTCCGGCTTCACCAGCCGCAGGTGCGCATCAGTGCGCCCCATACGGAAGATGGTGGTGCCGCAGATCGGGCACTCACCCCGCGTGCCGGGTGCGCCGCGCCGCGTCCATACCGGCACGGGATGTTCCATCTCCACTTTCATCCGGCAGATCACGCAGTAAGCCTCGATAGGCTCCTCATCTGGCAGGCTGTCCTCGATGTCAGAGACCATGCTGGCAGCTCCTTATTGCCGGGCAGCGACATTGGCCTGGGGCCAGTTGCAATCGTGCTCAGTGTAACTAAAGCATCCCCTGAGGGGCAACTCCGCAGCGCACCCGCGCCGCGTGCTTATTGACGAAATTAGTCCGAAACTGGTATACTCAGCGCGGTTTGTGAAACGCATCATTTGCGAATAACTAAATGGATTTTCGCTCCTCGCGGTTCAACCATCGCCCTGATGGCGCTGTGCCCTGTGCAAGATAAAACCTATATCTCCCCACTGCGGGAGAATGCTCAGGAGGTCCGCTCGCACGCCATGTCCGATAACGTTGATAGCCTCCACAACCCCGACTATCCTGTCCCTGAAGAGCTACGCCTGAATGTAGTGATCACGACCTTGGATCGCATCTATAACTGGAGCCGCGCCAAGTCCGTGTGGCCGATGTTGTTTGGGCTGGCCTGCTGCGCCATTGAGATGATCGCCACCGCGGCGGCCCGCTACGACCCCGCCCGCTTCGGCATGGAGGTCATGCGTCCCAGCCCTCGGCAGTGCGATCTGATGATCGTATCCGGGACGGTTACCAAGAAGATGCTGCCGCAGATCGTCCGACTCTATAACCAGATGGCTGAGCCGCGCTACGTGATGGCGATGGGCGCGTGCGCGTCGGGCGGTGGCCCGTTCAAAGAGGGTTACAATGTGGTGGACGGCATCGACAAGTTCATTCCCGTTGATGTATACGTTCCCGGCTGTCCACCGACCCCCCAGGCGCTCCTGCATGGCTTCATCACCCTGCACCGCAAGATTGAAAGCCAGAGTATTGCCACCGTGCCCTGGTATCAGAAGGGCGCCAGTGAACCGATCCCGATCCCGGTTCTGGGGCCAGACCTGATCGATCCCCGCCAGGCAAGCCTAATCCGCGATCTGGCTGAGGCAGCCACCCCTTCCCCCGCCAAGCCGATGCCTGAAGCAGCGGCTGAAGACATCGCCGCTAGCTAACTCAGTGGAAAAGCTCACCCATGACTGATGCAACCCTTCCAACTACAACCAGCATCACCGACCTGCTGATGCAGAAGTTCCCAGAGAGCGTCCAGCCGGATGCCCGTGAGGGATACGAAGGGGTAGTTGTAGCCGCCGACCGATTGGTCGAAGTTGCCACATCCATCCGCGATGATCTGGGCTTCAACTTTCTGTCCAGTGTCAGCTATGTCGATTATCTGGCGGATGGATTCTTTGAGGTCGTCTACCACGCTTACAACACCCGCACCGGCGGCCCAGCACTGACCTTTAAGGCCCGCACGCCGCGCGATGAGGCAACGCTGCCTTCACTGACTGGAATCTGGCCGAGCGCCGACTTCCAGGAGCGCGAAGCCTGGGACTTGATGGGCATCCGCTTCACCGGGCATCCGAACCTCAAGCGCATCCTGACCTGGGAAGGCTTCGAGGGCCATCCGCTACGGAAGGATTGGCAGGAGCCGTTCTACGAAGAGGAGGCCAAGCCCTTCAAGAGCCGCTGGCCGGAGGGCCACGTCCGGCGTGCCGAGATGGGCGTCCCCTTTGGGATGAACGTGCAGTATCCGCCAGGATTTACCGTCGATGACTGGGTACCTGAAGGGGAGACGGCGCTGTACAGCGGGCTGATCCAGGACAACGCCTTGACCGGCGTGGGCATCCAGCAGATCAAGACCGATCAACTGATTGTCAACCTGGGGCCGCAGCACCCCAGCACGCATGGCGTGTTCCGCATGACTGTGACCATCGATGGCGAGACCATCACCCGCCTGGAGCCGGTGATGGGCTACCTGCACCGCAACCATGAGCAGATCGGGGAGCGGAACACCTACCTGATGAACATGCCCTATACCGACCGGCTGGATTATATCTCCAGCATGGCGAATAACCTGGCCTATGCCATCACGGTCGAGAAAATGCTAGGCCAGGAAGTGCCCTACCGCGCTGAGCTGCTGCGCGTGCTTATGGTGGAACTGACCCGGATTGTCAACCACTACTGGGCGATTGGCTTCCTGCTCAACGACTTGGGTGCGTTCTTCACCCCATCGCTGTATGCCATCCTGGAGCGCGAGTTGGTGCTCGACCTGTTCGAGGCCACCGCCGGATCGCGCATGATGTGCAACTACATGCGCTTCGGCGGTGTGGCCTACGACCTGCCGCCGTACATCGGAGGCCCTGCCGTCAAGCCCGGCGACCGCGCCCGCGAACTGGAAACCATGGCGTTCATCCGCGATCTGATCTATGAGCGCCTGCCGCGCGCCACCGATCAACTGGATCGTCTGCTGACAACCAACGAGGTGATCATCTCCCGCTGCAAGGGCGTCGGCATCCTACCACCTGACATTGCTGTCGCCTACGGCGCAACCGGGCCAGTGCTGCGTGCCAGCGGCGTGCCCTACGATCTCCGCCGCGCCGACCCCTACAGCATCTACGACGAACTCGACTTCGACGTGGCAGTGCGTTACAACGGCGACACCTACGACCGCTATCTGATCCGTATGGATGAGATTCGGCAGAGCCTCCGCATTCTCCAGCAGATCGTCCCGCGCCTGGAAGAGACAGCGGGCCAGGATTACTGGGCGGGGAAGCGCGCTTACAACGTCCGTGTGCCCGTGGGAGCGCACTACGGCCATGCTGAGAACCCAAAGGGCGAGCTTGGCTTCTACCTCGTCTCGGACGGGTCGGCGAACCCCTACCGGTATCATATCCGCGCCCCCAGTTTCATCAACATCACCGCCCTGGAGGAAATGTGCCGAGGGCACAAGATCGCCGACGCGATCATCATCCTGGGCAGTATCGACATTGTGCTTGGAGAGCTGGATCGCTGATCGTAAGGAGCTGGCATGTACGGAGTGGGCATTCTGAAGGGGCTGGGTGTAACCCTGAAGCACTTTGTAGACACGTATATAGACGACTTCAAGTGGGGGCTGCGCCGGTACACGTCGGATGCGGGTTTCCAGGCGCGGCAGAGCACTGAGACGCGCGGTCTGTTCACTGTCCAGTACCCTGAGGAGAAGATCGCCGTCCCGGAGCGTTTTCGCTACATTCCATTCCTGGTTGTGAACGATGCGGATCACCCGACCGCGCCAAACGAGCCATGGTGCACGAGTTGCGGCATCTGCGCAAAGGTCTGCCCACCCCAGTGTATCTGGATCGTGCGCGGCTCCGACCCGACTACAGGTCGCCCGATCCCACAACCGAAGGCGTTTTACATCGATATTGACATCTGCATGAACTGTGGCTTCTGTGCGGAGTTCTGCCCCTTTGACGCGATCAAGATGGACCACGATTACGAGATTGCCAGCTACGACCGCACGACGGCGCACATCTACGACTATGAGAAGCTGGCGAAACCGTTGAGCTACTGGCAGACCATCGCCCCGACCCGTGCCGAGCAGGAACGCCTGGCGCGTGAGGCTGAAGAGGTCGCCAAGGCGATCAAAAAGCGGCAGAACTAGGCGGAGTCAGGAGCGCTGGCAGCGCCACGAGGAAATCGACGTTTGAAAGCCGCTCGTGAGATGGGCGGCTTTTGCCTCACGGACGCACTTTGTAAGAGGCAGAGGAAGTCAGGCCATGATGTACCAGGTGGATGCGGAGATGTTGTTCCCGGCGCGCGTGATCCCGCTGCTGCGCAACCTGCGCGGCTTGGAGTGGCAGCAACTGGTCGATCACATCCTATGCCAGTCGCACGGCAGCGTGGATGAGCAAGCCTTCAGCCTGATGATGATCCGGCTGGATGGTTGCCTGACCTGTCACGCTGATAGCTACCGCGCCATGCGCGGTTGCACGCTGTGCGCCCAGCAGACTATCACCCGCTTCAAAGGCAGTGATCATGATCTGGTGGCAGCCTACGAGCAGGCTAAAGCTGATATCCTACGCTGGCACGAGACAGGCGATATTCCGTTGAGCGAACGCCTGCCACCTGAGGTACAATAGTTAACAAGAGAACCATCTATTTTAACCGTAGCAGTCAGCAGTTGGCGGTTGCTGGTTAGCCAGGCCGATAGGCGGGGAGCCAGCAGCCTGCGGAAGGGAACATGATGCCACCAACACAAACCATCGAGCAACAGATCATGGCACAGCTTGCCACTGTGAACGAACCGGAACTGCACAGGGACCTGGTGGCGCTCGGCATGATCCGCAACCTGGTGGTGGAGGGCAGCACCGCCAGTTTCACGATCATGCTCACCACGCCTGCCTGCCCACTCAAGGATCAGATCGAACGCGAGGCCCGCCAGGCAGTGCTGCGCGTGCCGGGGATCGAGCAGGTGAACATCACGCTCGATTCCAGCGTCCCAGTGGATCGGCGCATCGCCGGGCGGGTGAATCTCGACGTGCGCAACCTGATCGCCGTCAGCAGTGGCAAAGGCGGTGTGGGCAAGAGCACCATCGCCGCCAACCTGGCCGTTGCGCTGGCTCAAAGCGGGGCAGCGGTCGGCCTGATGGACGCTGATATCCTTGGCCCCAACTTGCCCATGCTCATGGGGGTGCACCAACTTCCCCCCATGGATGGTCAACGGCTTAACCCAGCCCTGGCTTACGGCGTCAAGCTCATGAGCATGGGCTTTCTGGTGACTCCAGACCAGCCGATGATCTGGCGCGGCCCGATGATTCACACCGCCATTCGTCAGTTCTTTGCCGATGTGAACTGGGGAATGCTCGATTACATGATCATTGATTTACCGCCCGGCACCGGGGATGCTCAACTTTCGCTGGCGCAGTCCGTCCCCCTGAGTGGCGCGATCATTGTGACCCAGCCACAAGACCTGGCCTTGGCTGATGCGCTACGTGGCTTGGCGATGTTTGAGCAAGTCAGCGTGCCGATCCTCGGTGTAGTGGAGAACATGAGCGGCGAGTCCTTCGGGCACGGCGGTGGGCAAAAGCTGGCCGAGGCGCGGAATGTGCCGTTCCTGGGCAGTGTGCCTCTCGACCCGCAGGTGCGTATCGGAGGGGATGGAGGCCAGCCGATTGTCGCCAGCCATCCGGATTCCCCAGCAGCGGTAGCGCTCCGGCGCATTGCCGGGGAGGTGGCGGCGCGGATCAGCGTGCTAGCCCTCAGCCAGAGCGACAACGCGATCCCTCTGACCACGATTGGCTAACTCTAGAAGAGTCCCTCCATGGGCTACTGCATCGCAGGGGCGGGCCACCGTGTGCGCGCCCCTGCTAACTGCTTCGCCGCGCCTCGCTGATCCACCCCCCAACCAGCCGCAAAATCCAGGTCCGCCTGACGCATGGTCCGGATCAGCATAGGCAATCCTTTCTCCCCATGCGCTGATGTTGTTCGCCCATCCACCAAATCCTTGCCGCCCGCTCAAGTCCATGCTACGATGATACCAACCGGTCGGTATCTCCTGAAAGGCCACCCATGATCCCCCAGCCGCGCGCCAAAGAGACCCGTGCCCATATCATGGATGCCGCTGAGAAGTGCTTCGCCCGGCATGGCTACGAGGCAACCAGCGTCGCGCAAATCTGCGAGTGTGCGGGTTTGACCAAAGGGGCGTTCTATCATCACTTCCCATCCAAACATGCCGTTTTCATGGCTCTGCTGGATCGGTGGCTGGGGGGGTTGGATGCACAGTTGAACACCATCCGCGTCAATGCGCCGAGCGTCC
Source organism: Anaerolineae bacterium (assembly GCA_034434995.1). Classification (GTDB taxonomy): domain Bacteria; phylum Chloroflexota; class Anaerolineae; order Aggregatilineales; family UBA3940; genus DAOTYF01. Next base: position 17,948 of record DAOTYF010000066.1, on the reverse strand, counting down.
CTGACGCCTTTGAGAATATGGGTCACCTCGTCAGCCTGGTGTTCGAGGCAGCGGGCAGCCGATTGCCGATGTTCCTGGAATTCTGGAGCAGCGCCATCCGTGACCCCGAAGCCTGGCAGGTCACCGTTGCGCCCTACCGCCGCTACCAAACCTTCTTCGCCGATCTGATCCGCTCTGGCGTGGACGAAGGCACGCTCGCCCCTATCGACCCTGACACCGCCTCGCGGCTGGTCATGGCGCTGGCAATCGGAGTGATCCTCCAGGAGTTGCTCGACCCCCACGGGGCGGAGTGGGGCGGGGTTATGCAGGAGGGCCTCCACATCCTGCTGCGCGGCCTTCACAGATAGTTTCGTTTGCGGAATTGGCCCGTCCGCGCGATCATCCACGTGCTGCAAGACCCACCCACACTGCCGAGGCCCTCATGTTTCTGGAGTCCATCGAACTCATACGCACTTTGCCCTGCCTGGCCGAGCCGGGCAAAATCATCGTGGTAGGCAAGCCATCGCGCTCCCTCGACGAGGTATTGCCCTACCTGGCGACGCTTCCCGACGTGATCGCCTATAGCCCGGAGCAGCGCACCCTGACCTTCCGCCGTCAGCCCGGCTTCCTGACTCTGTTCTCTGATCAGGTGACCATCACCCAGGTCAAGGATACGGAGGCAGGGCAGGAACTGCTCACGGCTCTGGCCGACGCGATCAACGCTACGTGGGAGCACCGGGAGGACCTGATAGCGATCACCACGGCCCGGCACATGCCCCGCCCGCTCGACGTGTGGGCGTTGCTGCCACAGACCAACTGCAAGCAATGCGGCGAACCGACCTGTATGGCTTTTGCGTTTGCGATGCTCCAGGGGCGCCGCAGTGCCTCCGAGTGCCCACCCCTGCAATCTGATGGGGGTTTCGCCGACCGACGTGCCATGCTTGAAGCGATGCTGGCGTAGCAAGCAAAGGGAAACCTCCACCTACCAGTCGGTAGGAGATAAGGCAACGACTCTTAAAGCTCCCGCCGGTAGATGTGGTGGGTCTTGTAAAAGTCCACGCCGAACTTCTTCATTTCGTTCAGGCTCTTGGCGTTGAACTCCGATATCTGCACCACATCGGCGTGCCTGAAGCGCGTCAGGTGCTTTACGTTGTTGAACAGCTCTGTGTAGAGGATGGCTGGGCCGCCCATGCCCTGGTATTCCGGCACGATCCCCATCCCGTTCAGGTTGAGCCAGTCTGTGCGGTAGAAGTCACGCAGCAGGTGAAACCATCCGAAGGGGAACAGCCTTCCCCGCGCGCGCTGAAGCCCGGCTGAGATGTCGTTGAAGCAGAAGAGGAAGCCCAGCACTTCATCCGGATTTGCCTTGCGTACGATGAACTTGATCAGCCTAGGATCGGCGATTAGCAGCAGCCCCTCGGCCACCACATCCACCTCTTCCCTAGATAGCGGCGGATCGCCAGCGATGTGCGTCAGGGTACGGTTGTACATCTCAGGCAGACGCGGCTTGGCCCAGGCGATCAGTTCCCGCTTGCTGTTGAACCACTTGATCTCGAACCCGTAGCGCTGCTTGACTCGCTCAGCCAGTTCCACCACCCGCTGCGGGAAGGTTGCTCGCATGACATCCAGATCGAGGTAGCCTGAGTAAACTCGCTCTTCCAGCTCAAAGCCCCAGGTCTCCGCCAGGCGAGGGTAGTACTCGTAGTTGTAGGGAATCCCCACTGCAGGGCGGTGCTCGAAGCCACGCGCCAGCATCCCGAAGCCGTCGGCTGCCATGAATCCCAGCGGCCCCCGGAACGTCGTCAATCCGCGCGCCCGTGCCCAATCGGCGGCAGCGTCAAATAGGGCGTTGGCCGCCGCCTGATCGTCTATGCAATCGAATAGATAGAAAAAGGCGTGGCTGGTGCCCTTGAAACGGTTATAGTGACGGGGATGCATCACACAGATGCGCCCCACCACCTCGCCATCACGCTCAGCCAACAGGAAGGCGGCGTCGTTGTGCAGGTAGTAGGGGTTCCGCCGCCGGTCGAGCTGGCGACGTGCGTCCGCTATCAGGGGAGGGACCCATAACGGTGAATCGCGGTACAACTTGAACGGGAACTCAATGAAGCGCTGGACATCGCGGCGGTGGCTGGTGTCAACCTCGTGGATACGCATGGGCGACCTCATTGGTGCGAGTGCGGGGTACGCCGCAAGTATAATCTCCCTGTCGGAGTTCACCAAATCCCCTGCGGATGTACTCCCGGCAGTAAAGCATGGGCTAAGGTGTCAAGCGTGGATTGGAACGTGAGCTGGAAAAGGAAGTGGCACCCGGGCGGGTGCCATTTGTGCGTTGAGCAGTTTGGGGAAAGAGATGCAGCGTTTGGGCTGCTATCGTCTTTTAATTGGGCCGGGAGCAAAACGCCCAACGCAACTAAATCAAGTATAGCAGGTCTTTTCGATTTTAGGAAGTAGTTTAGCAGATGAATTTTTGAGAAAACCGGATAAGGGGGTTGGTCAAGGCACGACCCGCCAGATGAACACCCGCCCGTCGTCCCCGCCAGAAGCCAGCGTGGCGCCGTCCGCCGAGATCGCCACATCGCGGACCGTCGCGCCATGGCCGGTCAGGCTGGCGACGCGCTCCAGCGTCATTGCATCCCACAGCCGGATCGCCCCGTCGGCTCCAGCGGTGATGATCAGCCCCCCACCTGGCGCGTAGACAATCCGGTAGATCGGGTTGCTATGAGCGGGCCAGGATTCAACAACAGCCTGCGACTCCAGGCTGTATAGCAGCAATTGCCCGCGATCGGTTCCTACTGCCAGGCGTTCCTCATGGGGGGAGAAAGCCAGTGAGAGCGCCTCCCCCCCGCCGGTCGAAAGCTCAAACAGAGTCTCGCCGGTGGTTGCATCCCGGACGAGGATGCGCCCATCCTCATCCCCGGTGGCGAGGTGCTGACCAGCGGGGCCATAAGCGACGCTGCGGAGGCGGGTGTGATGTCCTTCCAGCAGCGAGAGAGAAGCGCCCGTGCTGGCCTGGAATATCTCACCGATGGCGCTGTAGAACCCCACAGCAGCGAAGCGTGACCCATCTGGCGCAAAGGCAATGCGGTAGACCTCACCGGAGGTGCGTGCCCCGGCGATCCGCTCCCCATTGATAGGGTCCCATAGCTGGATGGTTCGGTCGCGCCCGCCGGAAACCAGCACCGAACCGTCCGGCGAGAACTCGACCGTATATACCCAGTTCCGGTGATGCTCCAATGTGTAGAGCAACTCGCCGCTGATCGTCTCGAAAAGGCGCACCCGGCGGTCGGTGCACGCTGAGGCTACCCGCACCCCATCAGGCGATAAAGCCACGCCCCATACCCCACCCCGGTGCTGGTACAGCGTCAAAACGCGCTGAAGCTGGGCGGCGTTGGATGGCGTGATCGGGATGACGCTGCGTGTCGGTAAGGGCAGAGGGGAAGCAGTCGGCGTGATAGGGGGAGATGGCATCTCCGTGGGGGTCGATGTGGCGACCGGTGGGATCGCCTCCGGGATGCTGCTTGGACGGGCGGTGGGCGCAGTGCGTGTGGGAGTTGACCCCACCACTTCCGTCGCCAGTGACCCATCGCAGCCCGCCAGGCCAACAATCAACAGAACAACAAACGTCCAGCGTGCCAGACTACCAACCATGTGCTACACAGGATCGCATCGAGTAGAATCCCCCGTAGGCGCAGCGTGCGCCATTGTAGTATAAAATCATCCCTTGAATCCAAAAGTGGCTGAGACCATCCTCCCCTTCAAGGTTCCCTACACCTGCCAGTTTGCCAGCCGTGACCGGGTGCAGGCCTTTCTCAACGGTGCACAGCCAGTTGAGTCCGATCCCCACTGGGCCGACTACGGGGCTGCTTCGGCACACGAATACGCGCACTGGGCTTTGCGATCCTGCGGTGTGGTATGCGTGAAGATGGCCGTTGAGGCATTAACGGGCAATCCACCTGAGCCGGTCATGAGGTGGGTGCGGGCCGGGCTGGCACTGGATGGCTACCTGACTGAAATTCGACCCGACCGCCGTGATAAGCCGGTCGAAAAGGGTTGGAAGCACATTGCGCTGGCCGAGTTGGCAAATCAGCGGGGCTGCCACGCCGAGTTAGCGATCGATCTGACACTCAACGACCTGGCAGCGCATCTACGGGCCAGACGGCTAGTGATCGCCTCAGTCACTTCTGAACTGGGGGAGAACGGCCCTCTGACTCGCGCATCCGGCCATTTGGTGGTGGTGATCGGTGCGGTGCTGGACGAGGCTGGTCAGGTCAGGGAAGTGATCGTTCACAATCCATCCGGGCGGACGGCAGCACTTCAGGAGGCTGCCCATATCCCAGCAGCGCGCTTCGGCAGCGGCTTCTCCGGGCGGGGGATCATCCTTGCAGCACGCACAGCCAGGTAACACCAGCGCAGCAACCCCCGGCTGGTAGACGGACTAACGCCATGCCTGCACCTGGCCTGACTTGACCACAACTTTTGCCAGGTTGCCGCCAAAGCGATACCCCACGTGGCGATAGTCCGGCGCATCGAGCACCACGAAATCCGCCTGCCGACCCACTTCTAGGCTGCCGACGCGATCCCCACACCCCACCGCAAAGGCAGCGTTGACGGTGGCCGCGGCTAGCGCCTCAGCAGGAGTGAGCTTCAGATACCGGCAGGCCAGCGCGATCACGAACTGCATCGACTCGTTCCATGCCGTGCCGGGGTTGCAATCGGTGGCAACGGCCAACGCTGCTCCTGCCTCAATAAGCTGACGGGCGGGCGTATACTTATGCTGCGCCAGACCAAAGGGCGTGCAGGGCAACCCTACAGCCACGGTCGAGGATTGACCCAGCGCGAGAATATCCTCCTCCGGCGTGGCAACCAAGTGATCGGCAGACATTGCGCCCATCGCAACAGCGAGCTTCGTCCCGCCGAGTCCGGCGAACTCGTCGGCGTGGATTTTCAAAGGCATTCCGGCGGCCTGGCCTGCTTCCAGAATCCGCTGTGCCTGGGCCACATCAAACGCACCATCCTCGCAGAACACGTCAATGAAGGGGGGCGGTTTCCCATGCTGGCGTGCGAACTCCGCAACGGCGGGGATCATGTCGCTGATGATCAGGTCCACATATTCATCCGTGCGGCCCCGATACTCTGGCGGGACAGCGTGCGCGCCCAGAAACGTCGCCACCAGATCGATGGGATGCAGCGCGTCAAGCCGGTAAATGGCTTCAAGCTGCTTGATCTCGCTGGCCGTATCGAGGCCATAGCCCGTCTTAACCTCCACCGTGGTGGAGCCGTGCGCCAGCATCCGATCAAGGCGCGGCAACGTTTCGTTGATTAGCTGATCGAGGCTGGCCGCGCGGACATGCCGCACCGTGTTGTTGATACCCCCGCCAGCAGCCATGATCTCCATGTAAGTTGCCCCGGCGATCCGCATCTCGAACTCGGCGGCGCGATCCCCAACCCATACCAGGTGGGTATGCGGATCGACAAAGCCAGGCACAACGGCGCAGCCAGCCGCATCAATCTCCTGGGCAGCAATATACCTCCCACGCAGGACCTCGGACGGGCCAATTGCCACAATCCGGTCGCCGTCCACCGCAATCGCCCCACCTTCGATCAACCCCAGCGTGCCCAGGGCCGATCCGCGCTGTGGCCCGCCGTTCAGAGACGGCATGACGCACACCTGGGCTGCACTGTGAACCAGTAGATCGATGTGTTCAGCCATGCGGCGAGTGTAGCATGAGGAAGGCGGGCAATCAAGGCAATCTCGGCATCCGGTCGCCACGGGGCACGCGAATCCGGTTTTGCTTTCTGGAGGTCACAGCGCTAGAGTCTTGCCACTCGGCCATGTACAAATCCATGTCAACCAACAGCCCCGCCCCCCGCCTGGTGGCCCTCCGCCATCCCGATTTCCGCCTGCTGTGGTCCGGTCAGCTAATCTCGATGATCGGCACCCAGATGCAGTTTACCGCCATCAACTGGCACGTCTACCAGCTCTTGCGCGGCACCACCTATACCCTGACATTGCTGGGGCATTCGATCAACCTCGGCGCGGAGGCGCTTGGCCTGGGCACGATTGGCCTGGTGCGCGTTGTGCCGATAGTCCTCCTTGCGCTGGTGGGCGGCATGATTGCGGATACGTTCGACCGGCGGAAGATTCTGATGTGGACGCAGGGCACAGCGGCAACCCTGGCAGCGATCCTGGCTGTGATCACCCTGGCGGGGCGCGATACCCTAGCAGCGATCTACCTGTTGACCGCTGCCAGCGCCGCTGCAGGCGCATTCGACAACCCGGCGCGGCAATCTCTCATCCCCAACCTGGTCCCGCCAGAACATCTGACCAACGCCGTCAGCCTCAATACACTGAACTGGCAGATTGGGACCATTCTGGGGCCTGCCGTCGCCGGGGTGATGCTTGGATCATTCAGCATCGGCTGGGTGTATGTCGCTAACGCCGCCTCGTTCCTGGCTGTGCTGGCAGCGTTGATCATCATGCGCTACCGGGGCGGCATCGCAGCAACGCCCAGCGGCCTGGGGTGGAAGCCGCTGATGGAGGGGCTGCGCTTTGTATACGGCTCACGCCTGATCTGGAGCACAATGCTGCTCGACTTCTTTGCTACCTTCTTTTCCTCGGCCCGCACAATGCTCCCTATCGTCGCCGGCGATGTGCTAGGGGTTGGCCCGGTGGGCTATGGCATCCTGAGCACGGCGCAGTCGCTTGGCGCAGTGATCGCTGGTGTGGCGGCCTCCCTCCGCGGTGACATCCGCCACCAAGGTGCAACGCTGCTGATCAGCGTGGCCATCTACGGGCTGGCGACGGCCCTGTTTGGCCTGTCGACAGCTTTCGTGCCCTCCTATGCCCTGTTCGCCCTCACCGGCGCGGCTGATACCGTGTCTACAGTGATCCGATCTTCCCTGCGCCAGCGCATCACACCCGACCGGCTGCGTGGGCGCATGACCGCCATCAACATGATCTTCTTCATGGGCGGCCCACAACTGGGCGAGCTGGAAGCCGGGCTGGTTGCATCAGCTTTTGGTGTGGCATTCGCTATTGTCAGCGGGGGGATTGTTACGCTGTTGCTGACGGCTTGGATCGCCTGGCGCAATCCCATCCTTCGCGCCTATACTAGCGACCAACTCACTAGCGCCCCCGCGCCTGCCTGAGTCTGCCCAGCACAGTGTGAGCTGGGCCACGATGATCCCTCGGATTTCGCCTGTCGGGCCAAACCCACCCTAAGGACGTATGGCTACGCGGCCCTGTCGCCAAGCAGGGAATTGACCGCCTGCAGCAGATCGTGGTGCAGGACGGGCTTGGGCAGGTAGCCATTGGCCCCCGCCTCCAGGCTCAGATCGCGAGTGTCAAACCCGCCTCTGCCGGAGAGGACGAGAATCGGGGTCTGTGCAGTCTGCGGCTGGCCTCTCAGGCGTCTGCACAGCTCGAAACCGTCCAACTCCGGCATCATCAGGTCAACAATGAACAGGTCAGGCACAGAGCCATTGAGCATTCTCAGCGCTTCCCGACCGCCCTGTGCCTTAACAACCTCGAAGCCGACACGACTGAGCATTACTCCCAGCAAAGTCAGAATACCAGGATCGTCATCCACCAACATGATGTGCTTGGCCATGCTCAACATCCTCGTGGCACCCGCCATGCCACCCTCTGTAGGCTAGGCTACACACTGACCGCAATCGCCTTGGAAAGATCAGATAGAGTGGTATAGCGAAGGGTCTGCAGCCAGATTCGTGTCTCATCCGAGATCCCATACTCATCCAGCAGATCGGGATCGCGTTGTTCCAGTCGTCTGGCAACTTCCGTATCCAGCAGCGCCCGGCCAAACACCCGGTCGAGCTTGCGGATTTCGTCCCTGCTCAGCCCATCACGAGCGGTGATCCATACAGGTAACATAGCGTTCTCCCTTCATGGAATGGGTCTGTCACCCATCCAGGCGTTCTAGCCGCCAATGCCAATGCTGAACGCCTCGGGGCCGCCACCACCGCCCGACGCCGGGCCTGCTACCAGCAGCCCGCCCGAGTTCAGGCCCGCGATCAACATGGCGACTGTTGCAACTGCCGAGATGGCAACGACAATCAGCCGCACGCGCTGAGGATTCTCAGCCAGCCACATCCCAACCGACGTGAGGCGATTCTTGAACTGCTTCATGGGAGGTCTCCTTTCTTATGGAACCAATCTGCTGTGGACTCTAATCCACAGTGCTGAACAAAGTGCTGAACAAACCACAGTGATATTGGCGCCACTCAGGAGTGGCATGGCGGGTCAGGCAATGGTCGATGGTTGTTAGAAAAGCTGGCTGGCCAAGCTAAGCGTATCCTCAGAAGGTGGAAGACCGAGTTCCTGCTCCAGCAATCTGGTGAGCGCCTCGTACTGATCGAGGGCGGGCTTCCGCTGGCCCATATCCACGGCGTAGCAGGTCATGATCTTCCGATGGAGATCCTCGCGGAAGGGGTCCACATCCAGCGCCTGCTTGTAGTAAGCAATCGCACTGGGCCAATCACGGCGCGCTCTGGCGCACTCGCCAAGCCCAGCAAGCGCTTCGATGAAGTAGTCCCTCATCTTCTCCCGGTAGAAGAGCACCCACTTGGCATCAATGGAGGGCAGAAAGTCGCCGAGGTAGAGGGCAGCCGCTCTGCGCCACAGGTCTTCGGTGCGCGCATCGCGGGATGGGAGCGGGCGGGCACTGTGCACCAGCCGCTCAAGCTCAAACGCATCACACCACAGATTGATTGAGGGATTCAGATGATAGCCATTGTTTTCAAAGATGATCGCCTCCTTTCCGACCGCCTGGCGCATCTGGTAGAGCGCCGTGTGGAAACTATCGCGCGCCTGCTTCTCATCCGCTTCAGGCCAGAACATGAGGCAGATCGCCTCGCGCGTCTGAGCGCCGTGGAATAACAGGTACAGAAATAGCTCGCGGTTGAGGGCACCGCGCCATTGGGAGGCAGACAGCGCCTGGCCGTTGCGCAGCACTGTCTCCTGCCCCAGGGTCAGAACACGCAGGCTGTACACTGGCGCTGAAATCAGCGGGCTAGGCTCTTCGCTGGGCGCTGGCAACTGGGCAGTATCCCTCGCCTTTCGCAGTTGGCTGAGTTCACCTTGCAGGTAGGTCCCCAGGAGAGCGGGATGGGCGGCTACCCACTCACTGAGAGCGGGGGTGTGAAAGATCTCCGCCGCCACAGGCTGGGCGCTGCCTACCTCGTGTGCCATATCGCAAGCTTGGTGCAGGGAATGTTCGGCCCCGGCGAGGTCGCCGCTCAAAAGGCACACCGCACTGCGCATGGTCAGCACTCCCAGCATCTCGTAGCGTGCGCCCTGAGCGTGCAGTTCGTCAAGAACCCGATCAAGCTGAGTCAGGGCCTCCCCAGCCAGATCGAGGACAGCACGGGCAGCCCACAGATTGGCTGACGCGAGCGCCCTCTCAAAGCCAAGGCGGTATTCCTGGGCAATAGCATGAGCCTGTTCGGCGGTTGCGACCGCCTGATGAACCTTCCGACGCCAACGGTATAGCGCTGCGGCGCTCACCAGGATCGAGCAGCGAAGACGTGGCTCGTGACTGACCGAGGTCAGATCGAGCGCCCGGCTGTACAGTCCCAATGCGGCATCGAAGTTGCCCAGATCGCGCAATAGATCGCCCAGGCTCCAGCGCAGATAGCTTTCCGCACGCCGATCCTGTATCTGAGCAATGGCGCTCAACCCTTCCTGGTACGTCGCTAGGGCCTGTTCGTAGTCACTACGCTGATGGTAGTAATAGCCTAGATTGTTAAGCGCCAGCGCGAGAGCGCCCGCGCCGCCCAGCGACCGACGCAGTGCTACCACCTCTTGTAGACAGCGCCCTGCGTCGTCCAGCCTTCCCAGGCGCGTGTAGGCAACTTGAAGGTCCTGGAGTGCGTGGGAGGTGTTGGAAGCATCGCCACTCTGCCTGTAGAGGCTGATGGACGACTCCAGATAATCAGCTCCCCGGACTGCGTCGCCGAGAAGCACATACGAGAAGCCGATGATCCGCAGCACCCGTGCCCGCAGGGAGGGAGTCTCCAAAGACAGCTCCAGCAGGCGGTCAGCGGACGCAATGACCTCCGTATGCCTTCCTCGCTGCTGGTTGAGAAAGGCGCGCTGGACTTCCGCGACTGCCCCCATGACGCTGCCGACTTTCGCCAGCTCCTCCTCCGCCCGGTCATACTCGTAGCGGTCGCCATAGATGATGGCACAGGCATAGGAAAGACGCGGGGATACCGTCTGAGCAGCCTCTAGTTGGGCGCGCCAGCGGAGGAGCGTTTCTTGCTTGCCCTGCCCATAGTAGGAGAGGGCAACCTGCTCCGAGATTCGGGCTGCGTGTGAGCGATCACCACCGGCCAAGTAATGGGCAAATGCCTCCTCGATCTCGTCTCGATCCTGGAACCATTGAGCAGCCCGTCGGTGAAGCTCCGCGAATCTTGCGGGGTCCTGCCGCTTAAGCTCGCCTTGAAGAAAGTCACGGAACAGCGCATGAAGAATAAAGTCGCGCTCAGCCCTGGCAATAAACAACCGGTTGTTCCAAGCAGTGTTTAACCACAGGTCGCTATCAGCCAGCCCGAGGGCTTCAGCGCACACCTCCGGGTTGAGACGGCGCAGAGTGGAAGCCGCCAGGAGGAAATCGCGTAACCCCGGTAGCTGTGTCTGAAGAGTCTGCTTGGCTAACTGCGCGAACAGCGCCTCAGGGCCGGCATCTTCACCCAGGATGGCAACCGATACCGTCTGAGGAAGTGGCTCGAGGGCCAGGCGAATGCCTGCAGGCCAGCCATCCAGACGAGCGGTCAGGGCGGCAATCTCAGCCTGTGACCAATCCGCCTCGTGCAGGGAGCGGGCCAGCGCGGCGGTGTCCTCCTCGCTGAATTCAAGCTGCTCCTGGCCAACCGCGAGCACATCACCGCGGGCTAACATCTCCACAAAGGGGAGGTCCGGTATCGCACGGCTGATCAGAATCAAATGGCAGGCAGGGGGGGCAAGCGTCACTAGCGTCCGCAGCCAGGCTTCCGCATCGGGAGCGCCCTCTAGTTCGTGTAGATCGTCCAGCACATAGAGGATGTCCCCCGTCAGGGCATGGCGGAGGTGGTTGGCGAGAATCGCTGCCAGCTCGTGCGCCGGGCGACCTTGCGCGGGCGGGAGATCAGCCGTGCCGGGCGCCACCTCCTCCAGAGTGGCGCGTGCGCGCGCATCGAGCAGCGGCACATCGCGTTCATGTTCCTCCAACGTATGCCACGTTACCGGCACACCAACACTCCGCGCATATTGAGCGACGAGCGTGGTCTTGCCGTACCCCGGCGGAGCGCTGACCAGGGTCAACCTCCGCTCCAAGGCGCCCTGAAGCCTAGCCAGGAGCCTGGGGCGATCAATCGCGCCTGGTGTATGGGGGATATGGAGTCTGGAAGAGCGGTCCTGAGCACCCGGCATGGCGCATCTGGCCCAACCCAACTAGCCGCTGCCCCCCGTGGAGAGGGCAACGGTTGGCAAGCGAGGTAGCCTGGTGCTGGAGTTGCGTCTCAGCCTAGCACAACTATAGCCCCGTTAAGTGGAAAGGTCAAATGTCACAAGAGCGGAGGGTCCACATTCGGGGTCGGAGTGTTGAGAGCATCGTGGCGCAAACCCGCCCCCCTGCGCTATCATCGTGCTCATGACCGATGATCCCCATCACCCACGCCGCCCCCTCGGCGAGCGCGACCCGTCCGAGCGGCTGCCCTTCGGCGAACGCCCCCCTGCTCAGCGCCCCCAGCCAGGCGCGGAACCCCCGGATGACTCCCACCTGCGCTCGTGGACGATGCCGCCATTGTGGGACGAAACCGAGGAAGAGGGGCCAGAGGGTGAGCACCCTTCGGACGAGCCGGCTATCACCGACGAGCCGGGTGATGCGCCAGGGTCAGTGGCAGTGCGGAAGCAGCGCGATGGCAGCCTGCCAGAGGCATCGATCCTCAAACAGCCCCTAGAGCCGCCTGCGTTGGAGTTGGATGCGATCAGCTATCCCGCTGCCGATGCTGAGGCTGCCGCCACCCAACGCCCCGGCGCGGCGATCCAGTTCGGGGTGCTATGGCGCTCAATGGGCGCTATTTTCCTATCTGCCATCGTGTTTGCATCGCTACTGACCTGGTGGACGCCCACCAGCTTCTTGCCGGCGGACTCGGTGGATCAGCTATCCGTTGCGTTGGCAACCCGGTCGGGGCAGGTGCTGTTTGTCCCAACCCTGACACCGATCGTCTCGCCGACCCCCGCCCCCCTGACCAATGTGGGCATCGTCAGCGGGCACCGCGGGCTTCACCCGACTACCGGCCTGCCCGACCCCGGTGCAGTGTGCGAGGATGGCCTGACCGAGCAGGAAGTCGTTGAGAAGGTGGCCCTGAACGTGGCCGACCTGTTAAGCGGGCATGGCTATCAGGTAGAGGTGTTTGACGAGTTCGACCCCCGTCTGCAAGGTTACCGCGCCCTGGCGATGATCTCGATCCATGCTGACTCATGCGAGTTTATCAATGACTTGGCAACCGGGTTCAAGGTTGCCAGCTTTTCCGCATCGAGCAGCCCGGAGCAGGATGCCAGACTGGTTAGTTGCCTGATCGCGCGCTACCGGGAGACGACAGGCATGGCATTCCATCCGAGCGTCACCTTCGATATGACCGAGTATCACAACTTCAGCGAGATCGCGCCGGGCACGCCGGGGGCGATCATCGAGGTTGGCTTCCTGTACCTGGATCGAGTCATGCTGACCGATCACGCAGATGTGATAGCGCTGGGAGTGGCGCGCGGATTGCTGTGCTACCTGCGCGACGAGCCGACGGGTTTAGAAGGCACGGCCACATCCGTGGAGATACCAACTCCGGGGCCGACCTCGACGCGCGTGCCGTGAGAGCGATTGGCGGCTAGCTTTCTGGCGGCTAACCGCTAACTGCCAACCGCTAAGCACCACTTGTGAGGGAGCTATCTATGCCTGAGGACAAGGAGATCGTTGTCTATGCTCGCTCGACGTATTGCCCGTACCAGGCGCGAGCCAATCGGGTCTTCGCCCGGTACGGCCTGAAGCCGCGCGAGATCCTGATCGACCTGGACGACCGGGCGCTAGCGCGTGTGCTCCAATGGACCGGTTTCAAATCCGTACCGACGATCATCGTAGCGCGAATGGGCGAAGACCTGCCCTACGAGGAACCTGCGTCGCTGCCGAAGGGCGCCAGCCCGCGCGGCATCGACCGGGGCAGCATGATCACCGAGGCGAGCGAAGAGGAGTTGACTGCCTGGCTGGTCAGGCACGGCTTCGTCGATCCGTCGGCGGTGGGGGCCGGGTGAAGGCGGCTTGCCCCCGGCACGAGTCCGTGCTACGCTGACTGACATGAGGATGGTTGGCTGACGGGATGAAGACTCAGGTACGACGATGGACCCGCTGGTGGATCGCCGCTGCGCTGGCGTGTCTCGCCCTGGTCACCGCCGGGTGCGGCGGCACGCAAGGCTCGATAGCCGGAGCGGGCGACTCCCCCGCCACCGCGCCAGGGCAGCAGCTCAACGACCTGCCTGCCCCGTCGCCCACAGCGACGCCCACAGCATCCGCCAGCGAGGAGCCAGTGGATCAGTACGGGCTGCCCTACGACCTCACGGGCTACGAATTGCTGGCAGCCCGCGCCGGCGAGGCAATCTATAGCGGCTATGCCTGCGCTATCGCTCCAGTTGGCTGCGCGTGTGAGACGCCCGTGATTGAGCGCATCAGCTTCACGTTTGCGGAGCCGGGACATCTCTCCTATCACTTCGCCGGGGATGGCTATCAGGCCACCTGGGAGATGACTCGTCTGGGGGCCAACCAGTGGGGCTACACACAGGGCTACATTATTGAAGGCACAGAAACCGTTGTTTCACACGTCATCCTGCTGACGTTTACTGATACCGGGTTTATCCGCAACGATGGTGTGGATTTCCGCGAAGAGGGTTTCGTAAGCTGCCCCGATGTGACCTTCCGGCGGCTGGCGGTTCCGACCCCGGAACCATGACGCGGGCGCCGATCACACGCCCATCAGCCGCTTCAACACCTCGACGTGCAGGTCGGTGTCGGCGTGGTCGAAGATCGCCCGCACGGGCACGGCAAATCCAGAAAGTACCTCACCGCCAGTCAGCATATCGTCGAGCGTCAGGATCGTCGGCGTGCGATGCGGCGCGGTGAAGGTGTGAGCTTCCTGCAAAGCCGGGATGATGTGCCATACTATCCGCACACCGTGATCCAGGTAGTAGGTGGTCTTTTGCAGCACGTCGTTGTGCGTTTCGGTGTCTGAGATAACCTCGATGGCGATGTCCGGGGCAACAGTGGGGATCACGTTGATAGGAGCGTCGGCTGGCAGGCGCTCATAACTGATAAAGGAGCAGTCCGGCACGAGCGATCCCTTGATTCCACCCTCCTCATCCGCTTCCAGCTTATAGGCCGCCATATCGCCAAAGACACGCCCTAGTTTGCGGGCGCTCACGAACACGTCGAGGTACGTGCCGATGCGTTGCGTATAGAAGCTGTGGTCGATCCGGTTGGGTGTCATGTGTATCATCAGCTCCCCGTCGATGACCTCGGCGCGCACGTCCTCGCCCAGCGCCAGCAGGTCAGCATCGGTGATCCGGGGTTTCGCCTGAACCGCCATATCGTCTTGCCTCACCATCAACTCATACCATCCAGCTCCAGCCTGATTATACTGCAACGAGAAAACATTGGCCCCGCACACGGGGCAAGGAGTGCGGGGCCGGACACATGAGCGGAGCGGGTGGGATTTGAACCCACGAGACGGAATGACCGTCTACGCGCTCTCCAGGCGCGCGCATTAGGCCGGACTATGCTACCGCTCCAGTAGAGGACATTATACCATGCCAGGAGGGGAAATCCAGATCGGTGGGTTGGGGGGTGTGTATGGTATACTGCCTTTCGCTGAGCCTATCCGTCTCATGCGGTGATCGGTCAGGATGACTGTACAATCACCTTCCGCACTACCATGCCGAGGGGATGCCCTGAGCACGCTGGGCCTGCTGGGCCTGTTCATGCTGTGGAGTGTCCTCCTGTCACTCAGGACGTTCAACTATCCCTGGTTCTGGGACGATCTGCACCTGATCCGGACATACTCAGAAGCGGAACTGGCGCAGGAGACAGGGCAAGATCGCCCTGTTCCCGATGGCGCGCTCTTTTTGCCAAGGATCGACTTCTGGGAACCCTGATGGAGCAACCCGATGCCCGATTTCATCCAGGTGATGACCACAGTCGGCAGCAAAGCTGATGCGGAGCAGATCGCTCGTAGGCTGGTCGAGGCACGGCTGGCGGGCTGCGTGCAGATCGTCGGGCCGATCACCAGCACGTACTGGTGGCAGGGGCAGGTCGAGGCAGCGGAGGAGTACCTGTGCCTCGCCAAGTCCCGCGTCGATCTGTTCGACCGGCTGGCCGAGGCGATCCGGGCTGCCCATCCCTACGACGTGCCCGAAATCCTGGCGATCCCGGTCGTGGCGGGCGGGCGGAGCTACCTCGACTGGCTGGATGGCGAGCTGGCTTCGCCTGAAGGCTGACGCTGCAACCGGCGGTGGCCCGATCCCGTTCGCGTGGTCGATTCGTTACCTCATAGCAGCCACGGGGGATAAGCCGATGTCTGGAGACACTTTTGAGGACTTCGCGCGGGAACTGGATGCGCTGTGCCAGCAGCGCGCGGCGGTCTATCCTGTCCGAGATCGCAGCTACGCAGCGCTATCGGCGCGGCTGGTCGAATTCTGCCGCTGGCTGGAGCGCAGTCGGCCTGAGGGCTGGGAGCCAAATGCCACGCTCGTCCAGCGGGCCGGATCGGAAGGTCGCGGGGCTGGCGAAAGAAGTCGATCAGCAGGTGCACAGCGGCTTTGAGAGGATAGTGAACAGAAAGGCAGGTCGCTGGGCAGGGTGGGGATGGGCAGACGCGGTCAGGCCCGGTCGGCGGGCTTATCGGCCACGACGATGTAGCCCATGCCAACGATCCGGTTGGTCTTCATATAATGCTTGCCGCGCAGGCGGGCCAGCAGCAGGTAGGCGCGGGTGATGAACTGCTCCGTCTGCGGCGTGATCGGACGGCGGCGGTTGAGGAGCTGCGTGTTGAAAATGGGGAACGGATTGTAGTGAAACGCATCGACGACGGAGAAGCCCGCTGCCCGCATCAGGTCGAGGCACTTGTCCAGCGGCAGGTCTTCACGGTGATAGTCCGGGCGGTCGTACACCCAGTTGACAAGCCTCTGCATCGACCATTTTAGTGGTGCGTTGTAGGTGATGAAGCGGCCCCCTGGCTTGAGCAATGTATATACCTTCGCCAGCAGGCCGGGGATATCGGCCAGGTGTTCCAGTAGGCCCAGCGACAAGATCACGTCGAACGGTTCCTCGAACTGGCTAGTGTACACGTCCCCCACCACGAACGTCGCGGGGATCGCCCCGAAGTTCTCGCGGGCGATGTCGATGGCCCCTGGCTCGATGTCCAGCAAGGTCACGTCGAGGCCGTCGTCCACCAGGTAGCGGGAGATGGTGCCACGCCCGGCGCCGATCTCCAGTGAGCGGCGTGCCCCCTCTGGCACGTAAGCGCGGAAGGTCTGCGCATGGCCCCGCTTGGTGAACTGGCGCTGGGTGCGGGGTTGCTGGCCGGGCGGCACGTACAGGTCACGCTCGGCGCTGGCCCAGCTCTGCGCGAAGGTGCGCTCGGCGGCGGCCTTACGACGAAACAGGGGCGACAATCAGCCAGCCTCCGTCAAAGCACGTCCAGCGACCCCAGCAGCGAGTCACCGCCGTCTACATTGAGGATCGCGCCGGTGATGAAGTCATTCTCGACCAGCGCGACCACTGCCTGCCCCACGTTCTCCGCGCGGCCTGTGCGCTTCAGTGGGAGCATCTGGCCCAGGTGATACCAGCGCGCGTCGGGCATCCTCTCCGGCTTGAGCACCGGCCCTGGTACGACGGCGTTGACGCGAATGTCTGGCCCCAGCGACTTTGCCATAACCTGGGTGAGCATCAGCAGGCCAGCCTTGCTGACGCTGTGGTGCGGGTACTTCAGCCAGGGGCGCTGGCCCGCTACATCGGCCACATTGACGATCACACCACCCGTGCCGCGTGCCAGCATCAGATGCGCAGCCAACTGGCCACACTGGAACGGCGCGCGCAGGTTAATCGCCATGACATAGTTCCAAGCATCAAGGGTCAGTTCCAGGAGATCAGCCGACTGGAAGGTTGAGGCGCTGTTGACGAGGATTTCCAGCCGGCCAAAGAACGCCTCGACCTGGGTGAACATGTCCTCGATCTCCAGCGGGTTGCCGAGGTTAGCCCTGACCATGATCGCCTGCACGCCCAGCGCGCGAATCTCGGCCTCTGTCTCATGGGCGGCTTCTTCGCTGCGATTGAAGTGCACCACGATGTGCGCGCCGCGCTCGGCCAACGCCAGTGCGATGACCTTCCCCACCCGGTGCGCCGCTCCTGTCACCAGCGCAACCCTGCCATGAATATCCATCGCGTTACCCCTGTCCTGATAGGCTGGCAACCAGATTACACCGGAACGCAGCAGGTAGCAATTAGCGATGGGCGGTTGGTTTTGGCTAACAACCAGTAACCCCTTACTAACTACCCATCGCTACGGGTACGGATGCCAAGCCGATCGCTCCGGCTCCAATTCCAGCAGGCCGTCGGGGCCGATTAGGAAGCAGGTATTATACCTCGGCGCGGAGTCGCACTGGTAGGCAGTGTCAAGGGGAAACTCCGGCCCCAGCGCCCAGCCCAGCCGGTCGCGGGGCACGATGATCGAGGCGTCGCCGCGCCACACCATGCCGAATCCGCGCACCGGCTCGTACAGCCCCGGCGGCGGCTCGATGGACGGGTCTTCCTCCGGCAGCCCCTCGACCCAGGGATCGGAGTAACGTTCCCACTTCGGCGAGAAGATGTTGTCAGCGTACAGGACGTAGATCGAGTCAAAAGCTTCGATCCAGATCATCAGCCCATGCT
>DAOTYF010000065.1:0-3711 GCA_034434995.1 Anaerolineae bacterium | reverse complement strand
GTGCTGGATGTGAAGGTCGGATCGGGAGCCTTTATGCCGACCATCGAAGAGGCGCGTGAACTTGCCCAGATCATGGTTGACATTGGGGTTGGCGCTGGCCGGAAGGTCACGGCGCTGCTCTCGGATATGAATCAACCTCTAGGTCATGCGGTAGGAAATGCGCTGGAAATACGCGAGGTGATCGAGACTCTGAGAGGCAGCGGCCCCCCAGACTTGGTTGACCACTGCCTGGTTGTCGCCGGCCATATGCTCCGCCTGGCGGGCAGGTCACAAACAAAAGATCTGTCCGACATACTACCGCTGCTGCGCGATAAACTGGTAAGCGGTGAGGCATGGGCCATCTTCCGCACAATGGTTGAGGCACAGGGGGGTGATGTATCCCAGGTTGATAACCCTGATCGGTTACCCACTGCGCCTGTGATCCGGACGGTTGCCTCGCCTGAGGAGGGCGCTATCACACGGATTGACGCCCGACAGGTGGGCCTGACCGCTCTGGAACTTGGCGCCGGGCGGAGAAAGAAAGGCGACCCCATTGACCATGCCGTCGGTGTGGTAGTTCACCACAAGGTAGGTGACCGGGTCAAGCGGGGCGACCCGCTGGTGACGATCCACGCCCGCCGTGAAGACCAGGCCCGCGAAGCGGAGGAACGCCTGCTCAGTGCACACAGTTGGGCCGAGCACGCTGAGCCGCTCCCCTTATTCTACGATACGATCTTCAGTGACGATCGCGTACCTTAAAGAAGTAACTGGCGGCCCGTGCCAATGTGACAGGCTATGGTTCTCTTTGCAACCTGGGACAACCGCCCGGTCAGAATTAGTGTCAAGCACAACTGTCTGACCATCAGCGTGGGTGAGCCAGCCGAGGCGAGTGTTTTCAGCTACGACTACGCAGGCCGTCTGTGGACGGCTTACCTAAACGGCATATCCTACCGCCGGGGGTTGGATGGGAAGATATTAGCGAAGTGGCACATCCCCGGCCAAGCACGAAAGCGGCAGTGGCTGTACCCTGAAGAGGCGGCCCAGGTAGAGACACAGGCCCACCAGACCATCATGGCTCTGTATGAGGCAATTCAGTCGGGCCTGGTTCTGCCAGACGCACCGCTGCCCCCTCAGGGACGCCTGGCCTTCGAAAGGGCGGCTGCCTTTGATCCGTTACGATCACGCGCCGACGCCGAACATTACCTGCGTATCTATAAACCCATCGGCATACTCCCCCCTGACTGCTACTTGGCGATAGTATTGCAGGCCACGGAAGGCTGCTCGTTCAACACCTGCACCTTTTGCGGTTTCTACCGCGACCGGCCTTTCCGCATCAAGCCGCCAGAGGAATTTCGCTCACATGCCCGCGCCGTGCGCGACTTTCTGGGAGATGGCCTCAGCCTGCGTCGAGCGATCTTCCTCGCCGACGCCAATGCATTGGCGCTCCCGATGACCAGACTCATGCCCCTTATGGATGCTGTCCATGAGGTGTACGATGTGAGGGCGCTGGGCGGGATCTACGGGTTCCTGGATGGCTTCAGCGGCGAGAAGAAGTCGCTCCATGACTACCGGGTACTGGCAGATCGGGGCTTATCGAGGGTCTACGTCGGGCTAGAGACCGGCAACGCAGCATTACTGAGCTTTCTTCGCAAGCCTGGCAAACCGGAGGATGCGATCCGGGCGGTTCGCTTGATGAAAGAGGCAGGTATCGCGGTGGGCGTGATTGTGCTGCTGGGAGTGGGAGGGCAACAGTATGCCGAGGGCCACATTCAAGACACCATTGAGGTTATCAGTGCCATGTCACTCGGTAATAAGGATATAGTCTACTTCTCCGAGCTGGTTGTAGATGAGGGTCTTGAATACGCCAGGGAGGCTTTTCAGGCGGGCCTCACCCCGCTTAGCCATCAGGAGTGCGTTGAACAGAGCAAGGCCATTCGGGATGCATTGCGATTCGACCCAGCTCAGGGAAGACCCTACATCAGCCGGTATGACATCCGGGAATTTGTCTATTAGTGCCGACGCGCTCCACCGCTTCATCCCAGATGATCCCTCTGATCGCTACGAGCGGATAAGGTAGAATAGGGGGCAGGTTTCCGTTACAAGGATCAAACAGTGACTACACTTTCCTCAGAGCTTGAATTCCACATCAGCGGAATGGATTGTGCTAACTGCGCCCGTACGCTGGAGCATTCCATTGCACGGCTTGAAGGCGTTGAGAGTGTGAGCGTGGATTTTTCCACCGCCATGTTGCACGCGCGAGGCAGGCTGAACCCGGATGCGATACGCGGGCGTGTTCAGGCACTCGGCTATGGGGTTATCGAGAGGACAGATACCCCTAGCCCCCCTATTTCACCCGATGGGTCACGTACAGGTGTTGCCAGGTTTATTCGATACCTTATAACCGGACGTCGCAACGTCTCCGCCCTGGCAGCCGTTGTGATTCTTGTGCTGGCATCCCCGCTGGCCCATTTCCCCGCCATCCCTTTCGCTGCTACTGTGCTGGCAGCCGCACACCTCGCAGTGATTGTGCTTGCCGGGCACACTATCATGATCAAGGGAATCCGTGCATTGGCATTCTCTGGCCAGATCACCATCGATCTGCTGATGAGCATAGCGACCATCGGCGCCCTTCTGATCGGCGAGACCGGCGAAGCAGCTACCGTCATTGTGCTGTTCGCGTTGGGAGAGGCCCTTGAGGGTTACACAGCCGAGCGTGCACGGGATTCGCTCCGTAGCCTTCTGGCTCTGGCACCCGACCAAGCTCACGTTCTGAGACCCTGCACGGATTGCGTCGAGCACCTTGGGCAAAACGGCTATGAAGGTGGCCCCTGCCCCTGGTGCGGGACACATGAGATCGTCACCCCTGTTACCGAGGTGCGGATCGGCGACACGGTATTGGTGCGGCCCGCCGAACGGATTCCCGTTGACGGACGCATCTCCAACGGTGTGTCGTCGGTGAACCAGGCTCCGATCACAGGCGAGAGCATTCCGGTACACAAACAACCCGGTGATGAGGTATTCGCCGGGACGATCAACGGTGAGGCCGCGATTGAGGTCGAAGTCACACGCCTGGCAGGCGACTCAACCATCGGCAGGATCGTGCGGCTGGTTGAGCAAGCACAGGCACAGAGGTCCCCTGTCGAGCGGTTCGTGGATCGGTTCGCACGCTGGTATACACCCGTGGTGGTCGTGATCGCTGTTCTCACCGCTACGGTGCCGCCGTTGCTGTTTGGGCAACCCTTCTTCGACACCGATGAGACCCGTGGCTGGCTGTACCGCGCTTTGGCATTGCTGATCGTAGCCTGCCCCTGTGCGCTCGTGATCAGCACGCCAGTGACTATGGTTAGCTCATTGACGGCGCTGGCCCGGCGCGGTGTGCTTGTCAAGGGTGGTGTCTTTCTGGACGCGCTCGCTCGCGTAAAAACGTTTGCATTTGATAAGACCGGCACCTTGACAGCAGGTGTGCCCGTTGTGGTGAGCGCTCAGAGCACGGAGTGCTCCTCAGCACAGGAGCGCTGCGAGAGCTGCGACGATTTGGTTGCACTGGCCGCCTCGGTCGAAGCACGGTCCGAGCACCCATTGGCACATGCCATCCTGTTGGAGGCGGAGGCGCGCGGGGTAGCCCGGCGCTACGCGCCCGCTAGTGCTGTCCGCGCGCTAGCAGGGCGCGGGGTGCAGGGGATATTGAACGGTGACGTGGTTACAATTGGAAGCCACATGCATTTTCATGAG
>DAOTYF010000064.1:0-12748 GCA_034434995.1 Anaerolineae bacterium | reverse complement strand
TATCATCCGCCGGGAACCAAACCTGGGTTATGTGCCCTTCTTGGGGAAGAAGGGATTCGTCCCCAACGCATGCTCGGTCACGTCCACAACCTCGCTGATGGAGGGAACCGCTTCGCGGATCATCTGTTCAATACCGTAGCGCAGGGTCATGGCAGCCATGCCGCAGCCCTGACAGCCACCATTCATGGTGATGGTGACTACGCCATCTTTTACATCAATCAGGTTGACATAGCCACCATGCGCTTGCACACCGGGGTTGATATGCTTCTCGATGATCAACGCCACCGCTCGTGCCGTTGCATCCGTCCAGACCGGATTAGGATTGTCAATCAGCAACCCACCCCCACCGTTTGCCATTGTGCGGAAATCAATGATGGTTCCTGCAAGGTGTGATGCGCTGCTGGCGTCGATCACCAGTTTGAACAATCCCATATCCAGTGCCGTGTCATTGGGGGTGATGCTATCAGGCTCAACAAAGCGCATATCGTACTTGAACTCGTCCACCCCGCGCCCAACAATCCGCAGGCGCAGAGCGCAGCCTTGTTGTCCTTTGCTCTCCATAATTTCCACGATCTTCTGGCACGCTGCTTGAGTCATCGTAATCATAGTAGGTCCCCTGAGGCAGCCAGCACAGGCATACCTTCCATCCAGGCATCTGGCGTCTATCGAGAGTATAGCGAAGGAGTGTGCTGATTTCAGTGGGGTACAATCCGAAACTGGATCAATGTCTGCTCTGGGTGGTGACATTCAGCATATAACCCGACTTCCGCCCGCGCCGGCCTTCTCCTGTAAAATATAAAGACGGCGAACTCAAAGTCCACAAGTTGAGGGAGGTAGCCCGATGGAATTCACCCACTACGAGCTGTATGACCTGCTAAACCGCCCCGGCCCGTTATGGCTGGCGCGGGCTGATCTGAAGAATGCTAACCTAGAAGGCGTCAATCTATTCGGCGCGGTTCTGCGCGGTGCGGACCTGAGCAGCGCCCTGTTGATCGGCGCGGAGCTTTCCGAGGCCAATCTAACCGCCGCTAACCTCTCTCAGGCGACGCTGAGTTGGGCAAACCTGGCAGGAGCCCAGCTTCAAGGGGCTAACCTGCGCGGGGTGTCCCTGGAGGGGGCGAGCCTGGTGAGCGCCAATTTGAGCGAGGCGATCCTATTCGAAGCCAACCTGGAAGGTGCGGATCTGACAGGGGCTGACTTCACTGACGCCAGCCTTCAGAACGCCAAGGTGACAGAAGCGCAGCTTAGACAAGCGGTGTCATTAGAGGGCGCGACGCTACCCGACGGCACGGTCTATCGCTGATCGGGGTAGCCAAAAGCAGGAGGCTCCCGAACGGAGCCTCTTCTGCAGGTCAATCAGTGAATAGTTGAGGCGGTTGGGCTAAATCCTGACAACGTCGACGGCCTTGGGGCCTTTCTCTCCCATCTCGACCGCAAACTCTACACGGTCGCCTTCCTCTAGACTACGGTAGCCATCACCCTGGATGGCGGAGTAATGGACAAACACGTCCTTGCTGCCATCGTCGGGCGTGGCGAAGCCGTAGCCCTTCTCATTATTGAACCACTTGACTGTTCCGGTCTTCCGCTCTGACATTGAGGAATCTCTCCTTATCCAAGAAATTAGAGTATGCTGCAGATGAGGCAAAGACCCCTCACAACAACGACCGGCATCAAGCTAGGTCCGTCTTTGAGTCCGTCTTGCTACCTGCACCGACAGCAACAGACTATATCCCGTTTCGTCTGAGCTGGCGAATCCTGGAGTGGACAACATCACGGGTACACGAAATCTTTGATATGGGCAGGGTAGGTCGGGTAGCGACGTTTGTACATCTGGCGGCGGTTCCAGGCAAAGACAAAGAGCTGGATGGCGGCTCAGAGGGCCAGCCGCCCGATGGGGTGCGCCCAACCTTGACTTGCTGCTCTGTACTTTGACAATGGGGGCATTTGACCCTCCCCCATTTTACCCGTACCGGATACTTATCCACTCCTCCCAGCTTACCTCTCTCTGCATTCCCGACCAGGTCGATCCGCGCCTGAAAGAGGTCCACGATATAATGACCCACTACTGTGATTTCTATACACCCCAGAATGGCCCACCCATGAACCTTGCGTTTGATCCTACCCCTTCTCTCTGGGCCAGGCGCATCGTTGTGGTTGTGATCATCCTGTACGCTGGCCTTGCGACGGCATACAGTATCGCTTTTCCCATCTTCGAGAGCTGGGACGAGCCTCACCATTATCAGTACATCCGCTATCTGATTGAACAGCGTGCACTCCCTGTGCAGCCTGCCGATGGGACGCCGACACATTATTTCCAGCCCCCGGCCTACTATCTGCTCGCCGCTGCGCTTACAGCATATCTGCCTGCCGACGACTACCGGCCCGAGTTCAACGCAGCATTCGCCACCGAGTACTGGAATCGTCACAACAAGAACTGGATGATCCACCCTCGATCCATCGAAGGCTGGCCCTGGCGCGGAACAGCCCTCAACGTGCATATGATTCGCTTCCTCAGCGTTGGCTGCGGAGTCGGGGTGCTGCTGCTGTCTCATGCTCTGTTCCGCCGCCTGCGCCCTGAGGACCCGGCGGGGAACTGGCTAGCCGTGGGGGCGATGACACTCACTGCCTTCCACCCGACCTTTCTGTATCTGACAGGCAGCATTAACAACATGGTGCTGGGGACGCTGGTGGGGGTGGCCCTGACGTTGCTGCTGGCCGATGTTGCGCTGGACGGCCTCACCTGGCAGCGTACGATCCATCTGGGTTTGCTGCTGGGGCTGGCATCGCTGATTCGCTGGACACTGGCTCCCTTCCTTGGCGTGCTGGTCGGGGCGGTGGTTGTCAGCGCGGCAACGTGGCGTCGGCCTGGAGAGGTTGTAATCCGTGTTTCGGCCATGCTCCTGATCATGGTTGCTATTGGCCTGTGGTGGTATCTACGTAGCCTACGTCTGTACGGCGATCCGCTGGGGATAGCCCTGCTCCGCGAGACGTGGCGCGAGGGCCGAACATTTGGTGGGCCTTCGTTTCTGTCCGGCGTGCCCCGTCTGTTAGTCAGCTACTGGGGTTCCTTCGGCCCGTGGGGATCGATCCGCGTGCCGGAGTGGGTGAGCGTCCTGTTTGCCGCCTTCACGCTGATGGGGGTCGTTGGGGTCCTGCATCGCTGGGCAGTCGGCCAGCTCGGGCCTGACGGTAGGCGAGCTGTGTTTGTGCTGGGTAGCACGGCGGCAGGGTTCTACGCCTTTGCGTTGATCGCTGGGAGCCAGTCAGTGTTCGGCGTCCAGCAGCGCTGGCTCATGCCCGGCCACACGGCAGCGATGGGGTTGCTGGCGCTCGGCTGGTGGCACATCGTGGAGAGGTTGCGGATGCCCACAGTCTGCCATGCGGTGTGGGCGGGATTACCTCTGGCCCTCTCAGTAGGCAGCCTGTTCGGCCTGATCTTGCCCGCCTATGCGCCACCCCGCGCGGTGGCCGATCTCGCCGATCTCGATTTCGTCACGCCCTACAACGTAGAGGTGGGTGGCATTGCGCGGTTGGTAGGGGTCAGTGTGCCGGAGCACGTCCAGCCTGGATCGCTGACCTGGGTGGAGGTGTGTTGGCAGGTGATTCGCCCGCCCCAGGCGAGCTATTGGCAGTTTGTTCACATCGTTGGCTTGAACAATGAAGTGCTGGCGGGCATTGACTCTGTGCCGGGGCTGGGCAACTACCCCACTCTGGACTGGCAGCCTGGCACATCCCACTGCACTGATTGGCCGCTAGCGATTCCCGGCGACGCCCTCCCTGGCCAGTACACTGTTCAGACGGGCCTTTACAACCGTACCACGATGGAGCGCCTTGAGGCCGCATTTCCTGATGGGGAGCGTTTTAATCCGCCGATGATCGGGGCGCTGGTGGTGGATGCCATGCCCAGCGACCTGCCTGCCTCGGCTACCTCTGCCGACGTGGGTTTCGGTGGGATCATCCGGCTGCGCGGCTGGGAGCTTTCCCCGCCCGACCCCTCGCCTGGCGATCTACTCACGCTGACATTGTATTGGGAAGCCACCGCGCCCCCACCGGTTTCCTATACCGTATTCGTTCACCTGATCGACCCACGTGGACCGGGGCAGCCACTCGTTCAGGCGGATAACATACCGCGCGGCGGCCTGTATCCTACCAATACATGGATCGTTGGTGGCTTGGTGCCGGACGTGCACACCCTTGACCTACCCCTTGATCTTCCTCCAGGCGACTACACGCTCCGCATCGGCCTATACGACCTCGCCAGCGGACAGCGCCTTCCCGGCCCCACCCCCGATTCTTCGCTTGCGCTTCCACTGCGGCTTGGGGACAATTAGAGTGCTTCAAACCATTATCAAACTTGCGTCCGATTCGGGGGCATTGTATAGTGGCTACAGCGTCTGGTTAAGCCCGTAAGCCCCGCCTGATACGGGAGTGATCATGGCCGAGAAAATTCTTATCATCGACGACGAGGAGACAACCGTCAAGCTGCTTACCATCCTGCTTGAGCACAAGGGCTTCGAGGTCATCAAAGCGTACCGCGCGGAGGATGGGTTGCGCAAAGCCTATCGCAATCAGCCCGACCTGGTGCTGCTGGACATCATGATGCCCGATATGGATGGCTGGGAGGTCTGTCACCGTTTGCGTGAGTTGTCGGACATGCCCATTCTCTTCCTGACCGCCCGTACCGATGTGAAAGATATCGTGAGGGGACTGGAGATGGGAGCCGACGACTACATCGTCAAGCCCTATGACAACGATGAACTGGTCGCGCGCATTCGTGCCCATCTGCGACGTGTACCCAAGGCTAGTATGTCTGAGGAGCTGGTCTTTGATGGGGGTCGCTTCCGCGTCAACTTCCTCAACCGTGAGGTGTTCGTGGACGACGAGCAGCGCCATCTGACCCCCAAGGAGTTTGCTCTGTTGAGTGTCCTGACGCGCAATGCGGGCCGGGTGGTCACCCGCCAGGAATTGGTCAGCGAGGCGTGGGGGCCAGAGTACTCAGATGCCATCGACAGCCTCAAGCTGTACATTCACTACCTGCGTAAGAAGGTCGAGCGCGATGCTAACCACCCGGAGTATATCCTCACATCTCGGGGTGTTGGCTACCGGTTCGCCAACAATTAGCCACCCAGCCTCACATCCTGAATAGATCGCCGATGCGGCGCTCATAGCTGCAGGAAGTTGGGCCCCCGCGCGGAGATGCTTCGATCAATTCATGGACATCACCGTTATCAAGAATGACCACGCCGGGCGTGAGGTGTGGCGCTACGAAGGGCACGTGTTGGAGCGCGGGCAACATCATGTCACGCTGGAAGCGTTCTTCCGGCGTGATGACATGGATCTGGGGTTCGTGATTTTTCGGCGCGGCGACCGCTTCGTGGAGACTTTCTACACCGATCGTTGGTACAACGTGTTTGAAGTGCACGACGTGGATGATGACCACATCAAGGGATGGTATTGTAACATCACCCGGCCCGCAGTACTGGCCGATCGCACTGTTCAGGCCGATGATCTGGCGCTGGACCTGTTTATATACCCCGATGGGCGGCTGCTCGTGTTAGATGAGGAGGAATTCGCCGCCCTGCCGATCCCTGACGTTGATCGTCGTCTTGCCCGCACGGCTCTGGAGTCGCTCCTGGCCCTGGTTCGCAGTGCAGGATCGCCCTTTGTGTTTGTCCCGCCGGGGTGAACACGCGGACGTGGGTGGCAGGGCGTCTGCTCGCTTGATCTTCGTTCAACCTAGCGCTGTGAAAGGGTGACCTCTGCCAGGGGAGCAGCATCGGCTGCCGCCTCCCGTTGCCGCTGGTCCAGGTACAATGCCAAAGCGCCCAGGATAGCTGCAACCAGGATGAACCCTGCTGCGATGCGAAACGTGGCCTGCAGGCCCGCGACCAGTGCTTCCGACGAGGCTGCTGTGATATCCAAGCCAGGTGGCAGGGTCTCAGCCCCCCGCACGTAGAACGCGAACAAAGCGCCCATCAGTGGTAGGCCCGAGGTTTGCCCCAGAGATCGGGAGAGCGCAGTCAGGCCGGAAGCTAGCCCTAGCCGGTCACGCGGAGCGGCTCCCATGATGGCGCTGTTGTTCGGTGAGTTGAACATCCCCATCCCAATTCCCAGCGGCGCCAGTCGCAGCACGTAGCCTGGGATACCAACACCGGCGTCCAGCGTACTGATCAACAGGCAGGCCACCACAATGACCGCCAACCCGATAAGACTGATCGCCCGCGATCCGAAGCGATCAGAGAGTGTGCCAGAAATGGGCGCAGTCAGGCCCATCAAAGCTGGAAATACGACCAGCATCAATCCTACCTGCTCAGTTGGGAAGCCCTTAACCAGCTCCAGATAGAACGGCAGCAGAAAGTAGCCACCGATCATGATCATGATCGGTGGCTACTTTCTGCTGCCGTTCTATCTGGAGCTGGTTAAGGGCTTCCCAACTGAGCAGGTAGGATTGATGCTGGTCGTATTTCCAGCTTTGATGGGCCTGACTGCGCCCATTTCTGGCACACTCTCTGATCGCTTCGGATCGCGGGCGATCAGTCTTATCGGGTTGGCGGTCATTGTGGTGGCCTGCCTGTTGATCAGTACGCTGGACGCCGGTGTTGGTATCCCAGGCTACGTGCTGCGACTGGCGCCGCTGGGAATTGGGATGGGGATGTTCAACTCACCGAACAACAGCGCCATCATGGGAGCCGCTCCGCGTGACCGGCTAGGGCTAGCTTCCGGCCTGACTGCGCTCTCCCGATCTCTGGGGCAAACCTCGGGCCTACCACTGATGGGCGCTTTGTTCGCGTTCTACGTGCGGGGGGCTGAGACCCTGCCACCTGGCTTGGATATCACAGCAGCCTCGTCGGAAGCACTGGTCGCGGGCCTGCAGGCCACGTTTCGCATCGCAGCAGGGTTCATCCTGGTTGCAGCTATCCTGGGCGCTTTGGCATTGTACCTGGACCAGCGGCAACGGGAGGCGGCAGCCGATGCTGCTCCCCTGGCAGAGGTCACCCTTTCACAGCGCTAGGTTGAACGAAGATCAAGCGAGCAGACGCCCTGCCACCCACGTCCGCGTGTTCACCCCGGCGGGACAAACACAAAGGGCGATCCTGCACTGCGAACCAGGGCCAGGAGCGACTCCAGAGCCGTGCGGGCAAGACGACGATCAACGTCAGGGATCGGCAGGGCGGCGAATTCCTCCTCATCTAACACGAGCAGCCGCCCATCGGGGTATATAAACAGGTCCAGCGCCAGATCATCGGCCTGAACAGTGCGATCGGCCAGTACTGCGGGCCGGGTGATGTTACAATACCATCCCTTGATGTGGTCATCATCCACGTCGTGCACTTCAAACACGTTGTACCAACGATCGGTGTAGAAAGTCTCCACGAAGCGGTCGCCGCGCCGAAAAATCACGAACCCCAGATCCATGTCATCACGCCGGAAGAACGCTTCCAGCGTGACATGATGTTGCCCGCGCTCCAACACGTGCCCTTCGTAGCGCCACACCTCACGCCCGGCGTGGTCATTCTTGATAACGGTGATGTCCATGAATTGATCGAAGCATCTCCGCGCGGGGGCCCAACTTCCTGCAGCTATGAGCGCCGCATCGGCGATCTATTCAGGATGTGAGGCTGGGTGGCTAATTGTTGGCGAACCGGTAGCCAACACCCCGAGATGTGAGGATATACTCCGGGTGGTTAGCATCGCGCTCGACCTTCTTACGCAGGTAGTGAATGTACAGCTTGAGGCTGTCGATGGCATCTGAGTACTCTGGCCCCCACGCCTCGCTGACCAATTCCTGGCGGGTGACCACCCGGCCCGCATTGCGCGTCAGGACACTCAACAGAGCAAACTCCTTGGGGGTCAGATGGCGCTGCTCGTCGTCCACGAACACCTCACGGTTGAGGAAGTTGACGCGGAAGCGACCCCCATCAAAGACCAGCTCCTCAGACATACTAGCCTTGGGTACACGTCGCAGATGGGCACGAATGCGCGCGACCAGTTCATCGTTGTCATAGGGCTTGACGATGTAGTCGTCGGCTCCCATCTCCAGTCCCCTCACGATATCTTTCACATCGGTACGGGCGGTCAGGAAGAGAATGGGCATGTCCGACAACTCACGCAAACGGTGACAGACCTCCCAGCCATCCATATCGGGCATCATGATGTCCAGCAGCACCAGGTCGGGCTGATTGCGATAGGCTTTGCGCAACCCATCCTCCGCGCGGTACGCTTTGATGACCTCGAAGCCCTTGTGCTCAAGCAGGATGGTAAGCAGCTTGACGGTTGTCTCCTCGTCGTCGATGATAAGAATTTTCTCGGCCATGATCACTCCCGTATCAGGCGGGGCTTACGGGCTTAACCAGACGCTGTAGCCACTATACAATGCCCCCGAATCGGACGCAAGTTTGATAATGGTTTGAAGCACTCTAATTGTCCCCAAGCCGCAGTGGAAGCGCAAGCGAAGAATCGGGGGTGGGGCCGGGAAGGCGCTGTCCGCTGGCGAGGTCGTATAGGCCGATGCGGAGCGTGTAGTCGCCTGGAGGAAGATCAAGGGGTAGGTCAAGGGTGTGCACGTCCGGCACCAAGCCACCAACGATCCATGTATTGGTAGGATACAGGCCGCCGCGCGGTATGTTATCCGCCTGAACGAGTGGCTGCCCCGGTCCACGTGGGTCGATCAGGTGAACGAATACGGTATAGGAAACCGGTGGGGGCGCGGTGGCTTCCCAATACAATGTCAGCGTGAGTAGATCGCCAGGCGAGGGGTCGGGCGGGGAAAGCTCCCAGCCGCGCAGCCGGATGATCCCACCGAAACCCACGTCGGCAGAGGTAGCCGAGGCAGGCAGGTCGCTGGGCATGGCATCCACCACCAGCGCCCCGATCATCGGCGGATTAAAACGCTCCCCATCAGGAAATGCGGCCTCAAGGCGCTCCATCGTGGTACGGTTGTAAAGGCCCGTCTGAACAGTGTACTGGCCAGGGAGGGCGTCGCCGGGAATCGCTAGCGGCCAATCAGTGCAGTGGGATGTGCCAGGCTGCCAGTCCAGAGTGGGGTAGTTGCCCAGCCCCGGCACAGAGTCAATGCCCGCCAGCACTTCATTGTTCAAGCCAACGATGTGAACAAACTGCCAATAGCTCGCCTGGGGCGGGCGAATCACCTGCCAACACACCTCCACCCAGGTCAGCGATCCAGGCTGGACGTGCTCCGGCACACTGACCCCTACCAACCGCGCAATGCCACCCACCTCTACGTTGTAGGGCGTGACGAAATCGAGATCGGCGAGATCGGCCACCGCGCGGGGTGGCGCATAGGCGGGCAAGATCAGGCCGAACAGGCTGCCTACTGAGAGGGCCAGAGGTAATCCCGCCCACACCGCATGGCAGACTGTGGGCATCCGCAACCTCTCCACGATGTGCCACCAGCCGAGCGCCAGCAACCCCATCGCTGCCGTGTGGCCGGGCATGAGCCAGCGCTGCTGGACGCCGAACACTGACTGGCTCCCAGCGATCAACGCAAAGGCGTAGAACCCTGCCGCCGTGCTACCCAGCACAAACACAGCTCGCCTACCGTCAGGCCCGAGCTGGCCGACTGCCCAGCGATGCAGGACCCCAACGACCCCCATCAGCGTGAAGGCGGCAAACAGGACGCTCACCCACTCCGGCACGCGGATCGATCCCCACGGGCCGAAGGAACCCCAGTAGCTGACTAACAGACGGGGCACGCCGGACAGAAACGAAGGCCCACCAAATGTTCGGCCCTCGCGCCACGTCTCGCGGAGCAGGGCTATCCCCAGCGGATCGCCGTACAGACGTAGGCTACGTAGATACCACCACAGGCCAATAGCAACCATGATCAGGAGCATGGCCGAAACACGGATTACAACCTCTCCAGGCCGACGCCACGTTGCCGCGCTGACAACCACCGCCCCGACCAGCACGCCAAGGAAGGGAGCCAGTGTCCAGCGAATCAGCGATGCCAGCCCCAGCAGCAAACCCAGATGGATCGTACGCTGCCAGGTGAGGCCGTCCAGCGCAACATCGGCCAGCAGCAACGTCAGGGCCACCCCCACCAGCGTCCCCAGCACCATGTTGTTAATGCTGCCTGTCAGATACAGAAAGGTCGGGTGGAAGGCAGTGAGTGTCATCGCCCCCACGGCTAGCCAGTTCCCCGCCGGGTCCTCAGGGCGCAGGCGGCGGAACAGAGCATGAGACAGCAGCAGCACCCCGACTCCGCAGCCAACGCTGAGGAAGCGAATCATATGCACGTTGAGGGCTGTTCCGCGCCAGGGCCAGCCTTCGATGGATCGAGGGTGGATCATCCAGTTCTTGTTGTGACGATTCCAGTACTCGGTGGCGAATGCTGCGTTGAACTCGGGCCGGTAGTCGTCGGCAGGCAGATATGCTGTAAGCGCAGCGGCGAGCAGATAGTAGGCCGGGGGCTGGAAATAATGTGTCGGCGTCCCATCGGCAGGCTGCACAGGGAGTGCACGCTGTTCAATCAGATAGCGGATGTACTGATAATGGTGAGGCTCGTCCCAGCTCTCGAAGATGGGAAAAGCGATACTGTATGCCGTCGCAAGGCCAGCGTACAGGATGATCACAACCACAACGATGCGCCTGGCCCAGAGAGAAGGGGTAGGATCAAACGCAAGGTTCATGGGTGGGCCATTCTGGGGTGTATAGAAATCACAGTAGTGGGTCATTATATCGTGGACCTCTTTCAGGCGCGGATCGACCTGGTCGGGAATGCAGAGAGAGGTAAGCTGGGAGGAGTGGATAAGTATCCGGTACGGGTAAAATGGGGGAGGGTCAAATGCCCCCATTGTCAAAGTACAGAGCAGCAAGTCAAGGTTGGGCGCACCCCATCGGGCGGCTGGCCCTCTGAGCCGCCATCCAGCTCTTTGTCTTTGCCTGGAACCGCCGCCAGATGTACAAACGTCGCTACCCGACCTACCCTGCCCATATCAAAGATTTCGTGTACCCGTGATGTTGTCCACTCCAGGATTCGCCAGCTCAGACGAAACGGGATATAGTCTGTTGCTGTCGGTGCAGGTAGCAAGACGGACTCAAAGACGGACCTAGCTTGATGCCGGTCGTTGTTGTGAGGGGTCTTTGCCTCATCTGCAGCATACTCTAATTTCTTGGATAAGGAGAGATTCCTCAATGTCAGAGCGGAAGACCGGAACAGTCAAGTGGTTCAATAATGAGAAGGGCTACGGCTTCGCCACGCCCGACGATGGCAGCAAGGACGTGTTTGTCCATTACTCCGCCATCCAGGGTGATGGCTACCGTAGTCTAGAGGAAGGCGACCGTGTAGAGTTTGCGGTCGAGATGGGAGAGAAAGGCCCCAAGGCCGTCGACGTTGTCAGGATTTAGCCCAACCGCCTCAACTATTCACTGATTGACCTGCAGAAGAGGCTCCGTTCGGGAGCCTCCTGCTTTTGGCTACCCCGATCAGCGATAGACCGTGCCGTCGGGTAGCGTCGCGCCCTCTAATGACACCGCTTGTCTAAGCTGCGCTTCTGTCACCTTGGCGTTCTGAAGGCTGGCGTCAGTGAAGTCAGCCCCTGTCAGATCCGCACCTTCCAGGTTGGCTTCGAATAGGATCGCCTCGCTCAAATTGGCGCTCACCAGGCTCGCCCCCTCCAGGGACACCCCGCGCAGGTTAGCCCCTTGAAGCTGGGCTCCTGCCAGGTTTGCCCAACTCAGCGTCGCCTGAGAGAGGTTAGCGGCGGTTAGATTGGCCTCGGAAAGCTCCGCGCCGATCAACAGGGCGCTGCTCAGGTCCGCACCGCGCAGAACCGCGCCGAATAGATTGACGCCTTCTAGGTTAGCATTCTTCAGATCAGCCCGCGCCAGCCATAACGGGCCGGGGCGGTTTAGCAGGTCATACAGCTCGTAGTGGGTGAATTCCATCGGGCTACCTCCCTCAACTTGTGGACTTTGAGTTCGCCGTCTTTATATTTTACAGGAGAAGGCCGGCGCGGGCGGAAGTCGGGTTATATGCTGAATGTCACCACCCAGAGCAGACATTGATCCAGTTTCGGATTGTACCCCACTGAAATCAGCACACTCCTTCGCTATACTCTCGATAGACGCCAGATGCCTGGATGGAAGGTATGCCTGTGCTGGCTGCCTCAGGGGACCTACTATGATTACGATGACTCAAGCAGCGTGCCAGAAGATCGTGGAAATTATGGAGAGCAAAGGACAACAAGGCTGCGCTCTGCGCCTGCGGATTGTTGGGCGCGGGGTGGACGAGTTCAAGTACGATATGCGCTTTGTTGAGCCTGATAGCATCACCCCCAATGACACGGCACTGGATATGGGATTGTTCAAACTGGTGATCGACGCCAGCAGCGCATCACACCTTGCAGGAACCATCATTGATTTCCGCACAATGGCAAACGGTGGGGGTGGGTTGCTGATTGACAATCCTAATCCGGTCTGGACGGATGCAACGGCACGAGCGGTGGCGTTGATCATCGAGAAGCATATCAACCCCGGTGTGCAAGCGCATGGTGGCTATGTCAACCTGATTGATGTAAAAGATGGCGTAGTCACCATCACCATGAATGGTGGCTGTCAGGGCTGCGGCATGGCTGCCATGACCCTGCGCTACGGTATTGAACAGATGATCCGCGAAGCGGTTCCCTCCATCAGCGAGGTTGTGGACGTGACCGAGCATGCGTTGGGGACGAATCCCTTCTTCCCCAAGAAGGGCACATAACCCAGGTTTGGTTCCCGGCGGATGATA
>DAOTYF010000063.1:0-8178 GCA_034434995.1 Anaerolineae bacterium | reverse complement strand
CCTCTCCCGTTCGACTTGCATGTATTAGGCACGCCGCCAGCGTTCATCCTGAGCCAGGATCAAACTCTTCGTCTGTCCGCTTCCCTTCACCTTCCGGTGAAGCTCGCTTCTCTCTCGACTGGGGCTGCTACCCTGCCTCTCGACAGGGCCGCTCCCCTCCCCCCGCTCCTCGCAGAGAGAGGGCTTTCTTCCTGCTCCCTGTGCGGTTGTTAAGGTCCTGCCGCCTCGTTCGCCCGCCGTTTGCTCCCCCTCAGGGAAAGCAAACCGCCGACCCCCTCAGCCGGCGGCGGATGGCTACCCTACCCACAGCATCCCCTGCTGTGCCTTATCCCCTGCCATCCACCTCCCAATACAATCCTACCATTGCGCTTACCAGTATATCACCCTCCTGCCCACCATGCAAGACCCCTTTTTCATGGGGGAGTGGATAACTACGAGGATATCTAGGCAGGAATAGCTCGCAACTGTCCTGAATACCCATCACCTTATCCACTCCCCAACACTTCGTTGACATTCTATACAGCCCATGCCATAATATAGATGCAGGACCAAATCCATCTTTAGTGGTGGGTGTAGGCCCTGCTAAGAAGCCCCTATCGGGGGGCTTTTTTTGTGTATGGGCGGATAATTCCCTCTGGGTCATTTCCACTCGCCTCCCGCACAAGAATGGGGGCCAGAGTGTTGAAAGATGTGTTCAGCCCATATCTGGTCTTCGAAGGAATAGGACGTTCCCGCCGAAGCAGCGCATACGCGCTGAAATCAACCATCTGCACGAAATACGATTGTTCAGAGTCCTTGAAGAAAGGGTCCTCCACAATACGGTCAAGCGGGATATTCCTCCACGGCTCGCCGGTATCTTGCCACACGCCATACTGGCTGGGTATCGGGTTGAAAAAATACATCTTGCGCACAAGACGTGTATAGGCCACTTCCTTGCCCCGATCGCACACCAGAACGGCATGACTTCCCCATGCCTGAAGCGTCCGGTTGATTCGATTGAGCATCCACTCGAAGGCCCGCTCATCCTGGTCTCTGGGAAAGACCGCATTGAAAAGCCGGGCGCAGGGCAGTTTGACTATAACTTCCAGTGCTCTGTTGAAGATAGTGACCCTTTGTTCCTTCGTGATGATTCGATCTGAAGGTCTGCCACGCCCGGAGACAAACTTCCAGGCGTGGAGTTCTTTGTACACGTAGATACCATACGACCGTTTCAGTACCCGTCGGAAGTCGCGGATCATCTGAAAGCTCGGATGCCACTGGTCAATGGGAATCGCCAGCGCCGAGAATACACAGAGTTCTTCGTCACGGGAGTCGTCGATGTAGATGAGGTGCATTACTCCCCCGCAGCTCAGCCAGACTGCCCCCTATATCTTCCAGCTTACCCCACTGCCTGATACCTTTCAGCCACCGATACACCGTCGCTCGATCCCGTTCCACCTCCCAGGCGATTTCCTTAACGGCAATCCCTTGTTTTCTCAATGCGTACGCCACACGAATCCGAGTTATACTGTCCATCAGCACTCCGTGATTTTGTTGTTGGTTTCGTCTCCACAACTTTATCACGGAGTCGCATTTTTATTGAGAATACTGCGGACCCCTTTTTCATGCCTGATCCGATTGCTACACCCTTCTTTTGTGCTATCCCCCTATCCCTTGCAGTTGCGTGCCGCGCCAAGCGATGCTATAGTGCACACCGGTGTTCAATCAGCTTGCTCCACCAATACCGGGAGGCTAGTGATGAGGACCCTCACCCACCGCACTGCCGCGCTCCTGACGGGCAGCTTGGCGCTGGCTGCACTGATCTCAGGATGCACGCTGACGGGTGCTGGCCCGGCCCCGCTGACGCCGGTTGGCGATGCTGGGCTGCCTACCCAGGAACCTACCCAGGAGCTGCTGCCATCGCCGACGGACACCGGGCCGATTGATGTGTTTGGCACCCAGACAGCCCAGGCCCCAACCCCGACCGAGCCGGGCGGCGAGATCACACCACCGGTTATCGGCACACCCGTTGTGACTCTCACCACCACAGCCAGCGCAACGCCAGGAACGGCGGCTGGCTGCACTCACACCATCCAGCCGGGCGAGAATCTGTTTCGCATCGCGCTACGCTATGGGCTGACTGTTGATCAACTAGCTGCCGCCAACGGGATCGCCAACCCGGCGCAGGTCCAGGCAGGGACGGTGCTGCGCCTCCCCAACTGTGGCCCGGCGCCCGGAGGCACGCCAGCCCCCGGTGAGCGGACTCACACCGTGCAGCCCGGCCAAAACCTGTATCGCATCGCACTCCAGTATGGGCTGACGTGGCAAGAGTTGGCTGAATACAACAACATCACCAATCCGAACGCGATCTTCGTCGGGCAGGTGATCCGCATTCCGCCGGGCGACTGACTCGCCTGGATACAGGCCCGAAAGAGGCTATTGGCCGAGCGTCAATAGCCTCTTCTTTTGAGCAAGGGAGACTACCCGATGCCGCATCAGGAGCACATTATTAACAGCCAGCCGATCTTCTCCGGGCGTGTGGTTAACCTCAGAGTCGATACGATCCAGACCGCCACGGGTCAGACCTACCAGCGCGAGATCATTGAGCATCCCGGCGCAGTAGCCCTCGTGCCGTTGGATGAGGATGGCAATGTGATCCTGGTGCAACAGTACCGCGCCGGGGCAGGCCAGGACCTGCTGGAAATCCCCGCCGGCGGGTTGGAACCAGGCGAAACGCGCGAAGCGTGCGCCCGGCGCGAGCTTCAGGAAGAGGTGGGACTGCGCCCGGAGGAGTTGATCGAGTTGGGGGATTTCTATGTTGCGGCGTCCTACACGACCGAACGGATCACCATCTACCTGGCACGGGGGCTGCGGCCATCAGCGCTGGAAGGGGACCAGGACGAGGAGATCGCCGCTCAGCGCGTGCCATTCCGGCGCGCGCTCGACATGGCGCTGGTGAACGAGATTCGGGACAGCAAGACGATCATCGGACTGGTGTGGGCTGCACGTCACCTGGACCGCACCGGCAGCTTGCCAGGCACACCATGAGATGGCAACAGGTCGCCTGCCACCCGCGCGGGCAGTGTGCCATCGCCTCTCCAATCCCTTTTCGCTTTCCGACAAACCCGCTATGATCGGCACATGCCCACGCCTGCGCTGATTGCAAGTTACTGGCTGCATCTGCTGGCGACCGTTATCTGGTTGGGCGGGCTGGCGATGCTCGTCCTGGCTGCCTGGCAGCTCCGCGATGCATCCAGCCAGGCAACGCTCGATGCGCTGGAACGGCGCTTCCACCCCTGGGGCAACGTGAGCCTGGCGGTCCTGATCGTCACCGGCCTGATCCAGATGGGCGGCGATAGCCACTACGAGGGCTTGCTGATCGTCCGCAATCCCTGGTCGGTGGGGCTGCTGGCAAAACACGTGGTGATCGGCGGGATGGTCGCCGTCAGCGTTGCGCTCCAGTGGGGCATCTACCCGGCTCTGGAGCGGGCGCGGCTACTGGCGGAGCGCAGCCCGATGGAAGGAGCGACGGCGGAGGCGGCCCTCCGCCGAAGACTACGGTGGCTGATGATGCTCAACCTGGGCTTGGGAGTGCTGGTGCTGGCTCTGACAGCAGCTATTACCGCGTTTTAGAACGCCTGGCCGAATAGAACGGGGTTACCTCTGTGGCCGCCCCTCTCATCATGGAGGGGAGTTTTGGAGCTGCGAAAGGTCAAACCGATGATCGCACGAATCTGGCGCGGCGTCACTCCAGCGGATAAGGCTGATGAGTATCTGGCATACCTGGAAGCGACTGGCCTGCGGGATTACCGGGCCACGCCGGGTAACCAAGGTGTATGGGTGCTACGGCGCACTTACGAAGGACGGGCCGAGTTCCTGCTGTTCTCGCTGTGGGACTCGGTCGAGGCGATTGCCCGGTTCGCAGGGGACGACATAGAGAGAGCGATCTACTACCCGGAAGACGACGCCTACCTGCTGGAACGCGAACCGAAGGTTGCTCACTTCGAGCTATTCACCTACTAACGCCCCTATGACGCCCCTTTTGCCAGGCCCCGCTGGCCGGACTGACGATGGCCCCTGGAAGCGCCCGCGCTGGTACTTCAGCGTAGCCATTATACTTCTGCTGGTGGCGGCCTTCTTCCGCTTATGGCATCTGGGAAACACTCCACCCGGCATGAGCAGCGAGGAACTGGTCAACGCTCAGCTCTCCGACCAGATGCGGGAGGGGCACGTCTCCGCCATTTACGAAGAGGTGCGCCCGGTGCGGGAGGGTCTCTATTTTGCTGCCCTAGCGGCTTCGACCGGCATCATCGGGCGAGGATTGATTGTGTGGCGGATGCCGTCGGTATGGTTCTCCATGCTAGCGCTGGCGACTGGGGTCAGCCTGATGCGGCGATTGTTCGGAGTGCGGGTGGCACTGCTGACGTTGGCCCTGATGGGGACGGCGTTCTGGCCAGTCTGGATCGGACGGGTCGTACTGCACGTCACGCTGATGCCGCTGGTGACAGTGGTTGTACTATACACCCTTACCCGCGCCTATCTGGCAGAGGAACAAACTGATGCTAGTCTGTGGTACACCGTCGGTGGGGTTGCGTTGGGGGTTGCCCAGTATGTTCATGTCACAGCCTGGACGTTGATCGCGCTATTCATGGCTTTCACCGCCTACCGAGCCATCCTCAGCCGTGCCGAACTGCGGCAGCACTGGGGCAACATTCTCTACACACTCAGCCTGACAGGGGTGCTCTCGCTGCCGATGATCATCTTCCTAGCTGGCCACCCTGGCGCGCGCGAGCCAGTTCCTCTGGCCGAGCAACCGGGACTCGTTGCCGAGATACCGGGCCGATTGGTTTCATCCATGGCAGCCCTGGTGCTGCGCGGGGATATGAACCCTAACCACAACCTACCCGGTCGCCCGATCATGGGGCCACTGATCGGCGCTCTGATGATCGTGGGGATCGGGGTCGCGGCGGCTCGCTGGCGACGGCCTCAGTATGGGCTTGTTCTGCTGTGGCTGGCAGTAGGCCTGTTGCCGACGGCCTTCCTGCCGCGCAAACCAGACTTTGAGTTCATGGCGGTGGTTCTGCCGGTGGTGTTCGCTTTCCCGGCCATCGGTCTGGCGGCAATCTTCCATCGACTGCGGCGGATATCATCCCTGCGCCTGGCGGGTGCGGCGTCCTCCGCCGTCAGCGCCCTGGTTGTGCTGACGGTGATCGGCACGGCGGCCTGGACCTACCGCGACTATTTCACGATCTGGCCATGGATGGGTGATGTACGACTGAGCTATCAGGCTGATCTGGGAGTGCTGGCACGCTACCTGGATACCAGCCGCGACTCTTCGCCGGTCTCGATTTGCTCCACACCGGTGGATCGAAGCACCGATCCTTTTGCCCTGACCAACCAAGAGCTGCTTGGCTACCTGATGCACCGCCACGACCTGCCAATCCGCTATTTCAACTGCACCCAGAGTCTGGTCATCGCCAGCGGAGGTGAATCGCAGCGCCTCATCTTCCCACGTGGGCACTATTACGATCACCTGCCCGGTTCGCTACTGGCGTGGATGCGCTTTGCCCATGACGAGCGCGTATATGGCGTTCGCCCCGACGTGGTTATGCGCCTGGAGGTGTCCGACCACCTGGCCGATGTGGCAGGCTCCATGATCACCACAGCGCCGGTTGCCTGGCCTCCGGAATCGGGGACCGAACTGGCAGCGCTGCCGGTG
The DNA here is from genome assembly GCA_034434995.1 of Anaerolineae bacterium. Lineage (GTDB taxonomy): Bacteria > Chloroflexota > Anaerolineae > Aggregatilineales > UBA3940 > DAOTYF01. The sequence goes on along the minus strand of DAOTYF010000063.1, from coordinate 2,480 downwards.
TCCTTTGAATATAATGTGGCCTTTCTTGGCTACACCGTCCGCGATGATACCCTGCGCGCGACGGACTGGGTGGAACTAACCACCTACTGGCGGATGGACGGGCCGCCTCCGCCAGAACTAACGGTGTTTGCTCACCTGCTGGGTAACCCGGTGGTCGTGATCGCGCAGGCGGATACGTTGGGGGTGGACATCGGTACGCTCCAGCCGCGCGATGTGTTTCTCCAGTACAGCATGATTCAGACGCCCGGCGGGATGACCCCTGGGCTGTACCCGTTATCAGTCGGGCTGTATTTTCCAAGCACGGGCGAGCGCCTCCATGCCTTTGAGAACGGCCAGGCGCGCGCAGACCGGCTGTTTTTGCAGCGGATCACCCTTACCCCCTGACCTCTCCCGGCGGTCATGCGTGGATGAGAGAAGCGCCATCCGGCGTGGAGCACTGAATATGGTGGATATCGATGGCTCGCAGGGAGAGGGCGGCGGGCAGGTGCTCCGCACCGCCCTGACACTCTCCATCCTGACCGGGCAGCCAGTCCGGATCAACCACATCCGCGCCCGGCGCAAGACCCCGGGGCTGGCTCCGCAACATCTAGCTGGCGTGCTGGCAGCAGCTCAGATATGCGGCGCAGAGGTGAGGGGGGCCAGACTTCGCTCCACCGAACTGACCTTTGCGCCTGGAGGCCCCGTTCAGCCCGGCGCACATACCTTCGACATCAGCCAGATGACGCAGCAAGGCAGCGCCGGCGCGGTGACGCTGCTGCTGCAAACCATCCTGTTGCCACTGGCGCTGGCCGATGGTCCCTCCCACTTAACCCTGCACGGCGGCACCCATGTCGAGTGGAGTCCACCCGCCCACTATGTGGAGTGGGTGCTGCTGCCGACGCTGGCACGGATGGGACTGCGCGCGCGGTTCAGGCTGGTGGAGTATGGCTGGTATCCGAGGGGCGGAGGACAGGTGGAGGTTGAGATCGAGGGAAACGCCAGGCTGCGTGGCATTGAGCTGATCCAGCGCGGTGATGTGGTCAGCGTGAGGGGGATCGCAGTCGCCAGCAACCTGCCATCGCACATTCCCCAGCGGATCGCCAGCCGGGCCAATAACGTGCTGCGCGAAGCGGGCCTGCCCGCCGTGGTACAGCCTGTGCGGGCTGGTGGCCCTTCCCTGGGCGCCGGTATCTGCCTGGCGCTTGAATATCAGGGCGTATGGGCCGGGTTCAGTGGGCTGGGTGAAAAGGGGAAGCCGTCGGAGGTCGTTGCGGATGAGGCTGCCGAAGCGCTGGTCGCCTATCACCAGCAGGGGATGGCGTTGGATGAACACCTGCCCGACCAGCTTCTCGTCCCGATGGCGCTAGCCGAAGGGCCATCGGCCTTGACCACACGGCGCATCACCTTACACACGCTGACCAATGCAGGGATCATCCGGCGCTTTGTGGATCGCGCGATTCGCATCCAGGGAGCCGAGGGCAAGCCGGGAAGGATCGAGGTGAGCTAGCGGCCCTTACGACCGTGTGCTCATCATGCCCTGCACCATCTCCACCACCTCGGCGGTGGTCGGCAGGACGCGGTTCCACAGCAAGTCTACATCCAGCACGAAGCCCTTCAGCACGCGCGACCGCATCCGCCCCGCCATGTCAGGGCGGAATTCGCCGTACTGCCCATCCGGGCCGAGGTGGTAGAAGTTGACCAGCTCGCGCACCGGATCAATAAGCCAGTACTCGCGCACCCCCAACGCCTCGTACAGCACGAACCGGTCGCCTCGGTCGCGGGCGGTCGTCTCCGGCGAGGCAACTTCGACCACGATGTCCGGCGGCCCCTCCACGTAGGCATCGTGGACCCGGTCAAAATTGAGGTGCGAGACGAACACAATATCCGGCTCGATGAACTGGCCGTCGGCCTTCTGGACGCGGTAGGGCGCATCGCGCACCAGCCCGGCGTCAGTGGCTTCGACGTAGGTTTTGAGGAGCACCGTCAGGTATAGGCGCACGTCCTGATGTCGCCCGCTGACGGGCGGAGCCTCAACAGCAGGGCGGGCGCGGCGAGCGGGGCGGTGCTCAACGAGGGGAGGCTCTATCGTTTCCTCGCCCATGGGCGCGATCAGCTCGTCGAAACTCATCTGAACACCGCGCTGCGGGTGGCGGGCTGAGGCACTATCTTGCGTCAGTTCATCCAACAAAATGTCGGCATTCATCCCATACAACCAGATTCCAAACTCTGTTCTTACCGGGATTATATCATGTCTTTTGTCAAAACGGTGTTAAGGATGCGGGAAAATACAACAAATTCCTACCATACTGTGGGCAGCAAGGCCCGATTGGCGGCTGACAGGGTGGTTTCCTGCCCGTTCCCGATTTTGATTCTCCGCGCTGCGCAGCTATAATCCGCGCCCGTGAGACACGTCCGTGCGGCTCTTGCGCTTCCTGTTCTCGTTGCCCTGGCGCTGATTGTGACGGGTTGCGAGCGGCTCCAACCGGGCTATTACCTCACTC
>DAOTYF010000062.1:0-36810 GCA_034434995.1 Anaerolineae bacterium | reverse complement strand
CCTCTCCCGTTCGACTTGCATGTATTAGGCACGCCGCCAGCGTTCATCCTGAGCCAGGATCAAACTCTTCGTCTGTCCGCTTCCCTTCACCTTCCGGTGAAGCTCGCTTCTCTCTTGACTGGGGCTGCTACCCTGCCTCTCGACAGGGCCGCTCCCCTCCCCCCGCTCCTCGCAGAGAGAGGGCTTTCTTCCTGCTCCCTGTGCGGTTGTTAAGGTCCCTGCCGCCTCGTTCGCCCGCCGTTTGCTCCCCCTCAGGGAAAGCAAACCGCCGACTCCCTCAGCCGGCGGCGGATGGCTACACCTGGCGTTCCATGCCCTCCTCTTACGTCCTGCCACCCGCCTTCTTACCCATTTCTATCATTGTATTGCTCAGTATATCATGCCTCTGCGTCGAAATCAAGTCCTATGTATTTCGGTATACATTTCATTTACCGCCAAGAAGAAGAATGGACTGAGGCAGGTTGGTCTATACCGCCGTGGCCCACACCGTTGGTGAGAAACGTTCGACATCGTCCAAGATTGCCACATAGCGCGTGTTGGCTGCCCCGGCCCGCTGCGCCCACTCACCTGTCTGGCCCTCGCGTGCAGGCTTGATTGAGCACCAGGTCATACGCTGCCCCCCCGGTTCGGTAGACACCAAAAAATGTTGAGCAGGAGTAGCTGAAATTTAGATCCCCTCGCGCCGGGTGTTTGTGCCCATGCCTCAGGTAGTGATGCTCTTGCATCGACACAAGGCTGCGCTAGGATCATGAGGTGACAATGGACTGGATCGGCTGACTCAGACACAAGGAGTGGATAGCTTATGCCCTGGTTCTTTGGCGGATATGGATACGGGTTGTATTGCTTGTTTGGGTTGCCTGCCCTGCTGCTGGCCTTATACGCACAGGCAAGGGTGCGCTCAGCGATCAATCGGTACTCACGTGTGCCCTCCCCGGGTGGGATCGCTGGTGCGGAAGTTGCCCGGCGGCTGCTCGATGCCAATGGATTACACCATGTTCGCATCGAGCCGGTGGGAGGCATTCTGAGCGATCATTACGATCCACGCGGTGACGTGCTCCGTCTTAGCCCAGATGTGTTCCGGGGGCGGAATATCGCGGCAGCAGGGATCGCTGCGCATGAAACAGGACACGCCCTGCAGGATCAGAAGCGCTACGCGCCGCTTGTGCTACGCAGTGCGATGGTCCCGACCGTCCAGTTCGGTAGCTGGCTAGGCCCACTGGTTTTCATTGCTGGGTTCTTCATGATTCGGCTGGGCATTTATGAACTGGGCAACCTGATCGCGCTGGGCGGTCTTCTACTGTTCGCAGCGGTTGCCGCGTTCGCCATTGTGACATTGCCAGTAGAGTTCGATGCCAGCCGCCGCGCAAAGCGTGAATTGGTGTCTCAGGGAATCCTGACCCCACATGAGTTGGAGGGGGTGGAGAGAGTGCTGGATGCTGCAGCGCTGACCTATGTGGCGGGCGCAGCTCAGGCGATATCTACCCTGCTGTACTACGCCTATCTGCTGGCAGGAGCCGGGAGTCGTCGCCGCTGATAGCTTGGCAACGTAAAGTGTGGGAGGGCCGCTCTCTAGAGAGACAGCCCCATTTGTTTGCGAAATGGGCGCAAAATCCCCGGTAGTCCTCTCGCAAGCCACCTGTGCTAAACTCATTTATATAATAGCCTACCCGCAGGTGAGGATGGGAAGGGAGCAGGTACGGCCCGATGCCAACCCTGGCTCGAATTCTGGCTGACTATGATCTGGACCTGCTCCAGATCATAGCGGCTCAGTGGGATGTAGACCTGGTCTCTGATGAGCGCGAGACTGCTGCCGAAGAGTTGGCGTCTGCCATGATCGATGCTGAGGCAGTCGCAACCACTTGGTCACGGCTCGGTGAGGAAGAACAGAAGGCACTATTCGAACTGCTCGCCCGGGAGGGGCGAATGCCGTTCGCCCACTTCGTCCGCCGCTTTGGTGAGCTTCGCCCAATGGGATCGGCCCGGCGTGAGCGCGAAAAACCCTGGCTTGCTCCCATCAGCATCACCGAGACACTTTACTATCGGGCACTGATTGTCCGCACCTTTGAACCAACCCCGACTGGCACACAAGAACACATCGCTATCCCCAGCGACTTGATTCCCCTTCTGCCACAACCCGAGCCCGGCACTATAACACAATCGCCCGGCTATCCAATGGCTCCGCCACGCCGCATTGAAGGAGGATGGGGCGCCGCGGCTGATGATGCAGCAACCATCCTGGCTTACTTGAGAATCCGCCAGGCAAATGCCCAGGAGTGGATCGTTCCAGAGCCAGTTGAGGCCATCGATCGCCATCTGCGCCGCCCAAATGAGCCTGCTTATCGTGCTATGCTGGTCGCGCTCATGCACGATCTCGAACTGCTGCACGAAGAGCGTGTTTTGACGCATGTGACGACAACCGTCAACAAGGACCTGGCCCGCCCCTGGTTGGAGGCTCCTCGGCTACACCAGCTCCGCTCGCTGGCCGAGACGTGGCTGGCTTCAACCACCTGGAACGAGCTGAGCTACACTCCCGGCCTCGATGCCGATACCTGGCCCAACGATCCACGCCTGGGGCGGCAGGCGGTTATGGCTGCTCTACGCGAAGTCCCCTCGGAGATATGGTGGAGCCTTGATGGGCTGGTCGAGTATCTCCGCCAGACCAACCCGGACTTCCAACGGCCTGGTGGCGACTACTCAACATGGTATCTGCGCGACGCCGACACCGCTGAGATCATGCATGGCTTCCAGTACTGGGCGCATATTGAAGGGGCCCTGATTCGGTTTATGATCGAGGGGCCGATGCGCTGGCTGGGGTTGGTGCGCAACGGGCCAGGGATGTTCGCCTTAACTCCTCTAGGGCTGGCCTTATTAGGCCGCGCTGAGTGGCCCAGTGCTCCTGATCCAGAGGCACGTATCCGGGTGGATGAACAGGGTGTGGTCAGTGTTCCTGCGACGCTCAGCCGTTACGAGCGACTGCAGATCGCTCGATTTTGCGCCTGGATCAGCCCACCACCGATTCCGGTCAGTTCACCCTCATCACGAGCGGTCGATGAGGGCATGTATCTGTATCGACTGACCCCCCAGGCAATCCGAAGGGTGGCCGCAGAGGGAATCAATTTGCCCAATCACATTCTTCCCTTCTTACAACGGCTTTCAGCACACACCGTGCCGCCGAATGTCACCACGATGCTGGAGGCGTGGCACGTCGAACCCGGCGAAGTAATTGTTCAGGATACAGTGATTCTTACTGCTCGTGATCTGGGAGTCTACGAACGGCTAAGAAACAACCCCCGTGTAGCACGCTGGTTGGGTCAGCAGGTCGGACCTCACGCGCACGCTGTCAACCGCGAGGATATGCCCGCTTTGTTCAACGCTCTGCGAGAGATGGGGTTACTGCCGCTATTTGAAGGTCACGAAAAGGACGACTGGCCCTAAATGTAAGAGCTGCTCTATCCGAGGGGGAGGCTACGTACTGTGCTCATGAGAGCCTGCTGGGAGGGGCATCTTCTGGTGCTGCTGCTCGCCGGATGTACCTCCGCAGCATATGCGGCGGAATCGACACACATAAGGGATCAGATAATGGCCCCCCCAGCGAGGCAGACACCACTCTTGCCCTCCCAGCCTGTGTTGGGTGAGGAGCCAAACCCGTCAATGATCGCGCCTACTGTGCCGCTGGATGCGTTCTCCGGTCTGCGGATCGATGACCTAGCGGCACGCCCCTATGGAGGGGCAGGCATCGAGATCGGCAATCCAATCAAATTGGGAGAGGGCTTTACCCAATACACTATGGCTTATCAGAGCGATAGACTGACCATCACTGGCCTGGTGGATATTCCTGATGGGCAAGGGCCATTCCCAACGATCATAGTGTGTCATGGCTACGTGCGACCAAGCGACTATCGACCGGGGCTGGATAGCTGGCGGATCGCGGAATGGCTGGCACAGCATGGCTACATTACCCTGATGCCCGATTACCGCAATTATGCAGACTCGGATACGGGCGCAAACCCATTTCACATTGGCTATGCCATTGACGTATTAAACCTGATCGCTCAGGTCGGCTCGCTGCCTCAAGCCAGCCCTGGGCAGGTCGGGATCATTGGGCACAGCATGGGGGGGGAGATCAGCATGTGGCCTATGGTACTCAGTGACGAGGTTGATGCTGTGGTCCTATATTCATCGATGAGCGGTGATGTGGGCCGCAACTGGGAGCACGCCCGCCGTTACTGGCCTGCCCAGAGGGCAGCAATGGAAGCCCTGGCAATGATCTATGGCTTGCCAGAAGACAACCCCGAAGCCTTTGCACAAATATCTCCCGTCTCCTATTTGCATCGTGTCCGCATGCCAGTGATGCTCCATCACGGTACGCAGGACAATGTTGTGCCTTACCGTTGGTCAGAGGAGTTGTACCACCAGATGGAGGAAGCCGGCCTTGATGTGACCTTTTGGTCATATCCTGGCGGTCAGCACACATTGGGTGGGCGCAGCTTCGCCGTAATGATGCAGCGCAATCTTGAGTTCTTCGAGGTGAACGTGCGTGGGAATGTAAACTCGCCCGCCACGCCTTGATGTTTCGGTGAGGGGTGGTTATACTTTCCAATGCCACCGGGGTGTGGCGCAGTTGGTAGCGCGCTGCGTTTGGGACGCAGAGGTCGCCGGTTCGAGTCCGGCCACCCCGACTTCCTTGTGGGTCGCCCTCAAAACTCTTATGACACAAAGATCGGATTGCTGAAAATCCAGCCTCGCTGCTTCCCCTTGTAGTGCAGGTAGATTTCGACCCGATATACACCTGGCTTGCTCGCAATGTACGTGCGATGAGTGTTTTCCGTCTCCCGCAAGATCACCTCCCCATCCTTGAGCAGCCGGATGTCGGCTACACGGGGGGAGACGATCTGGAGCGTCACGCCGTGGCCCAACCGGATGCGCCCACCCATGATGGCGCTTGTATTGTGCCCTTGTGCTGAGAAGCGGAATCCGCGCGTTGAAGCAGGGAGGTCATAGCCGACAAAGGTATGTCCATCCCGCAGCGCGTAGTAGATGACCTGCTGGTCGTGTTCATAGTCACCAGTCAAGGGGCGCGAAGTCAGGATATGGGTATTTACACAGCGGAACAAATATTCGTAAGGGAAGACGGTCCGTTTAAGCGGGCCGAGTGAATAACTCACGCCATGCGCATCCGCCCCACCAATGATCTTGACTCGTTTCCCCTCACGCAACAACCGGTCCCATAGCGCCAACGTTTCAGGAAACGGCCCAGAGATGTACCGCTCGGGATTGAACGCGGCATGGATGGCGGTAGATCGGCTGGTGAGATAAGTTTTGAACTCGGACATGTAATTCCATAACTCGATCCCAGTGTAACCCTCCACGTCCCAGTTCACCCACGGTAGTGCGTCCTCTCCAAACAGCGGGGCAGAGCGCTCGATGGGATGGGCCAGGAAGCAGATCCCATTTGCCGAATTGACCTCGTTGATCAATCCCTGGGGGTAGGCGGCGTATTCGGCCATCTCTCGATGTGTGTGGTACACGAGCAGGTGATTGCACTGCGGAGCACGCCTCGGATCATGCACCTCCTCGCCCACCATCAGCAGAACCCGACGCCCCGGCCCCTGTTCATAATACCCATCCAACCCATCAACCCACACATTGTGGTCGGTCACAATCACAAAGTCTAGCCCGGCAACAATTGCCGCGCGGGCGATCTCGGCGTGGCTGCCTACCCCGTCCGAGTACGGAGTATGCGCGTGCATATTGCCAACGTATTCATGCAGTGGCATCATCAAGGTACGTTAAAGCAGGCTTAGTTGGGTTGAGGAGCGATCGGCATGTGATTTCAGTGAGCGTGGGGGCAACAACCCGCGCTCGTGCAACCAATCATCAGCAGGTCCGTCCCAGCCAAAACGGTCAAAATCCACCCGCCCTTGCTCATCAAACTCCACGCCTTCCATGGCAAGTAAGGCGCGCTGGTGATCCGCACTACTGCTGCCAGCCGGGAGGCTGATCTTGCCCTGGCTATTGATCACCCGTTGCCAGGGCACATCATCGGGACAGGCATTCATTGCACTGCCAACCCAGCGAGGCGACAGCCTTCGGTCAGTCTCAGGGTCAATGCCCTCCGGTGAGGGGATCATTGAAGCGATCTGGCCATAGGTGCTGACGCGACCCTCGGGGATTTGCCGGACGATCTCCCAGACGGTGGCGAAATAGGTAGTCAGATCGGGTGGCTCGTACATGGTTTCGCTCACTGTACAGGCAGTGAGGTGCATTGTCAAGCCATATCGACTCCTGTATACTGAGCCAACAACTGCCCGGATTGATAGCCGGACGAGGGTTGAATGACGGAACTCTCTAACCGCGAGATCGCTACGCTGTTGGCGGCTATTGCGGATATGTTGGAAATCAAAGGCGAGAACATCCATCGCGTGCTTGCCTATCGGCGCGCCTCACAGACAATCGCCGCGCTGCCTCGCGATCTGCGGGCTATCTATGAAGAGGGGACGCTTGCGGACCTTCCCTACATTGGTGAGGCGCTGGCCGAGAAGATCGCGGAGCTGCTGACCACTGGCCAACTTGGATTCTACGAGCGCCTTGCTGCCGAAATCCCGCCCGGTGTGGTTGAGATGGTCAGGGTGCCGGGCCTCGGCCCAAAACGGGCGGCGCAGTTCTGGAAAGAGATGGGTATCACCAGCCTAGCTGCCCTTAAGGAAGCGGCTCAGTCAGGAAAGCTGCGCAATCTACCTGGCATGGGAGTCAGAAGCGAGGCCAAGATCCTCGAAGGGATCGAGGCTTTATCCCGGCGTACTGATCGCATCCGTCTAGACGAGGCGCTCAGCATCGCCACACAGTTACTGGCCCGGCTACTGGAAGTTGAGGGCGCGCTGAAAGGTGAAGTGGGCGGCTCGTTGCGACGCTGGCAAGACACCATTGGTGATATTGACCTGCTGGTCGCTAGCTCGTACGCCGAGCCGATCATGGACGCCTTCGTTGCCATGCCGGAGGTGGCCCGTGTGCTGGGGCATGGCCCAACCAAGACCTCGGTAGAATTGCATAGTGGCCAACAGGTCGACCTGCGCGTGCTGGCCCCTGAGCGCTATGGGACGTTGCTGTGCTATTTCACTGGGAGCAAGGAACACAACGTCCGGCTACGCGAGTTGGCACTGAAGAGGGGGTTATCGCTTAACGAGCATGCCTTTACCCCCCTCGATGGTGGTCCAGAAATTCTGTGTGCGACGGAAGAGGAAGTCTATGCTCAGCTTGGCATGGCCTGGATTCCGCCGGAGCTGCGTGAGGATCGGGGTGAGATTGAGGCCGCCCAGGCGGGTCAACTGCCCAATTTGATCAGCCTGGCTGACATGAAGGGCGACCTCCAGCTCCACACCACCTGGAGTGATGGCAAAAGCAGCGCGCTTGAGATGGCCCAGGCAGCGATGGCGCGGGGCTGCCAGTATATACTGGTGACTGATCACAGCCATGGGCTGGGCGTGACAAGAGGAGTCAAGCCACAGGACATTCCCCGGCAAAGGGCCGAGATTGAGGCGGCCAATGTGGAATTGGGCGGAGTGCTCACCGTACTGCACGGGTGTGAAGTGGAGATTCGTGCTGATGGCACACTTGATTATGATGACGAAACCCTCGCGCAATTCGATATAGTACAGGCATCGTTACATACCAGCCTGCGCCAACCCCGTGAGCAAATCACCAGGCGAGTGCTGAACGCAATCCGCAACCCGTATGTGCGGGTCATTGGCCACCCGCGCGGACGGATGCTGCCAGAGCGCGAACCTGCTGATCTGGACATGGACGCCATCTTTGAGGCAGCCCGCGAGCGCGACGTGGCGCTGGAGATCAACGCCAGCCCATACCGTCTCGACTTAGACGATACGCACGCACGACGGGCGATAGAACTTGGAGTTCGGTTGACCATCTCGACCGATGCTCACCAACCTGCAGAGTTTGAGAATATGCGCTTCGGCGTCGCCACTGCACGCCGAGGCTGGGTTACCGCCGCCGATGTGGTCAATGCCTGGCCGCTCGACAAAGTGTTGGAGTGGGTGAGGAAACCGCGACCATGACCAGTCCGACAGGGCATACTGCCGTCATTGAGAAAGCTTTTCCTGGCCTGCCGCCCGACGTCATGCAAATGTTGCGCGGCTTCGCCGTCAAGAAGACCTACCCACCCAATTCCGTCTTATGCCGTCAAGGCGATCCGGCAGACACCTTCTACGTGATCATGTCGGGCCGGGTGGTTGTTACCGCTGACATGGAGGGTGACGAGGACTTCGTGATGGGTTTCCTTGGCTCAGGTCAGTACTTTGGCGAAATGGCGTTGCTGAGCGAGGATAATCGCTCAGCCACTGTGACGACCATTGTTGAAACCGATGTACTGGAGATCACCAAGGAGCACTTCAATCAGGTCTTCGGCGCATCACCAGTCGTGGCACGCAGTATCCTCAACACGTTGGTTAATATTGTCCGAGAGACGGACAGGCGGGCAATTGCCGACCTGGAAGCCCGCAACGCTGAACTTGCCCAGGCGTATGCCGACCTGGAAGCGGCGCAGGCAGATCGCATCACCAAGGCTGCTCTCGAGGCGCAGATGGAAGTTGCCGCCAGAGCCCAGCGCAGCCTACTGCCTCGTCAGTTACCCGAGGTGCCGGGCTTCCAGTTTGCTGCCCAATTCGAGCCAGCCAAACATATTGGGGGCGATTTCTATGACGTGCGCTGCCTCGATGATGGACGTGTCAGCGTGGTGCTGGCCGATGTTTCTGACAAAGGTGCGCATGCAGCGCTATTCATGGCTGTCGCTCGTACTCTGTTTCTTACGGAGGAACAGCATCATACCAGCCCAGTGGATGTGGTAGCGGCGGTACATCGGGGTCTAGTTCAGGCATCGACCTACGATATGTTCGTCACGGCGATCTATGGCGTGCTCGATCCGGAAGCCCGTACCTTCCGGTATGTGCGAGCCGGCCATGAGGAGCCACTGTGGGTGCGTTCGGACGGGACTGCTCAGTTTCTTGGTGGGCGCGGGCGTTTTCTGGGCCTGTGGCTTGACTTACCCCCCGTCTTTGATGAGCAGGAGATCGAGCTTGGATCGGGTGATTGCTTGATCTTATACAGTGACGGGGTGACGGATATGCGCAACCCTGCTGGCGACTCGTTTGGCCGGGAACGGATGCGCGACCTCGTGAAGGCGATTCACTTCCACGATGCGGAGCGCATCGCTCGTAGCATCTACAACGCCGTACAACAGCAGCGTGGCAGTGCCGAGGCTTTTGACGATTTCACCCTGCTGGTGTTGCGGGCTGAATAAGCGGTCAATCTGTATGGACAAGCGTCACTCCGAAGACTTCCCTACACAGCGCAAGCCAGCCATCAAGCCACTGCGACCTGGCCGACCTGCCTCGGAGCGCATTCCCGGTTTGTCCCGCCTAGAGCCGGAGTCAACTCGCCAGGCACGCCCTCTGGTGCCACCCACCCCCCCTGTCCCACCCGCCGCCCCAGCCGAGTCGGGGCTATATGTGCCCTGGTGGGGATTCGCGTTGGTCATCCTGGCTGTGGCGGGGGTTACCTGCGCGCTATGGGGTTTTGTGCTGATGAGCCGAGGCGATCCAGCGTCAGGCGTCGGCCCGACACCGACTCCGATTTTCGTAGTCATCACTTCCACGCCCACCCTCGGCGCAGCCCCTGATGAGAGTCCCACCCTGCCCGCCGGGACTCAGCCTACCGCTCAAGTTGTGCCTCCCACCATCGAGCTGCCTGAATTGACCCCGACCGCCACCCAGGCTATTCCTCTGGCGATAGGCAGCAGGGTGGTTATTGCTGGGACAGAAGGAGATGGTCTGGCGATCCGACAGGGGCCGGGGTTGTCGTATAGCTACTTTTTCGTGGGCAATGACGGAGACGTGTTTACCGTTGAGGATGGCCCGCGTGATGCCGATGGCTATGTGTGGTGGTACATCACCGATCCGAACGATCCCAACCGCGCTGGCTGGGCAGCAGAGACCTACCTTGTCGCTCTCCAGCCTGGCTCCTGAGCCTGGATAGCGCCAGGCACAAAACTTACAAGCACCGGCTCTGCTTCAAACAGTGCTCACTTACTCAGTTGGGATGTTCAGCGCATACTCAGCCTGAGGTGAGCTTGGGTTAGGCAACGGAAGGACAGGCTTACCCGATCTTCCGCAACAACCGCGCCCGACGATGATCCAAAGCTCGTATTGCTTCAGCGCGGCGTAGGCCGGGTTGCCAAGTAAGCGCGAGGGCGATTCCGGCATCGGTCCACGCCAGCGCGCGCGTGAGGTCACCTACCTGCCATTCGTAGTATTTTGCCAGTTCTTCGTGGCCGACTGTATCGAGTTTCAAATCGGCCAGATGTTCCCATAGCGGCACAGCTTCGCCGCTGCGCCCTCCCCGCTTCAGCAACGTAGCAAGGCCAGATAGGGCCTCAGCGCGGGCCCCGCCATCCGCCTGATCATCCATAATGAGGCGGTAAACCGTCTCGCACTCGGTCAGCATCCCATGCCGCTGATACCACCGCGCCAAACTGAGACGGTCATCCACCGGGATCGTAGGGGATTGCGGTTGCTCAAAGGTACGGCATAGTATCACTGCCAGTGAGACCATTGATAAGACATCCTGCTCATTGTGGTACAGCACGCGCGGCATCTCATGTGCGTCGCCGGTCAGGAGGTAGTGCTGGTACAGGGCGGGGATGAGCCAGCCAGGCACATCCGCCTCCGCCCTCCGCAGACCCAGCACCTCTCTCTCCAATGCGGACAGGCGGCAGGAGGATAGACGCCGCCTCCATAACCGGCGTGCTGGGAGCAACAGGTCAAGGTTAGGCAATGTGGGCAAATGTGAATGCAACTTCGAGAGTAAGTAGCGGTCCGCCAGCAGCGGGAGATCGAAGGTGTGTCCGTTGAAGGTCACCAACCCGCCATCCGGCCACACAGCTTCCTGCACCAGACCCAGCATCGCCCGTTCTTCTGCGGGTTCACGCAGGAAGAATTGGTGAATCTCGAAATCCCCCCTTGCGTTGAAGAAACCAATCCCGATCAGGAATACCAGTGTCCCTGCTCCCCCAAGGCCTGTTGTTTCGGTATCCAGGAAAACGAATCGGCCCGGCCCGGCCCGGCAGAGCCGCTCGTCGTCCCCGATACGGGCGATTGTATATTGGCTCTGTGCCAGCCAGTCGATGAGAGGCGTTTCCCCGTGCATGCTCCCCACAGGATAGGTCTTGGCCACTCGAAAAACGGGCCCATTGCTGGTCTGGTGAAGGGTCCCTTGGACCAGCTCTTCGATCCCCTGTCTAGACATGCGCGGGCGGGTTGGGAAGTTATAACCCTTGCTTACTCCTAGGGATGCCAGTCGCTGGCGGAGATGGCTCATTGCCTCTGAAGGGTCGGATGGCTTTCTCGAACGGAAACGTTTCACGCTGGGCGTCACTGTTTCAGCCAACTTCTACTAGCCTAGCAAAGGGTGAGCAATGTCATAGCAGAGAGGTGAACTTCGTAACTTTATCCTGTGAGGGTTGTATTTTATCATAGCAGACACAGACGGCCTATCGCTGTCTCCTCCTTTGGCGAAGGCTCCCACCGGACCCCACCTCACACCGGTGGGAGCTGCGCTTTTTGGACTCGCGGTGATTGCCTTAGCCCTGAAACCCGTGTATAAGATAGCTGGAAACCGCTAGATGATTCAGGGGGGCATATGCCGAGTATCGATCCATCCCTATTGATCCCAGTCGCACCGTTGCACTGGACGAGCATCCTGCACTATCTCATCTTGCTGGGTGCGCTGGCGATCCTTGTTGGTTCCCAGAGTGATGTGTCGCTTTTCTTCATCTTTGCGCTGGCCACGCTGGCTCTCATCACGGGGGGTGACTTGTACGCGAATCTGATCAACCTCCCGCGCTTCCTCATTTTCATGTTTCGCGTTGGGATGGTGGGCATTCCTTTCTTGCTCGCCGGATTTGCTTCCAATCAGGAGCTGCGTGGCATTGCAATCCTTGTCGGGATTATGGGGTTTGTTCTGTTTACGCTGATCTTTCTCAGTTGTTTGGTTCCCTTGATGGCTGATCCGCGCATCATTGGTTGGTGTCGCTAGAGCCAGAGCGACACTGCTTGACGTGCCTGCGGATCAGGTTGAGGGGCTAAGTGTTGGGCTGAAAGAGTTTTCGTCCCAACCGCCGGTTTCACAGAAAGTCTTTCTGGAGAGACCTTCCGTGAAGCGCTTAGAACGGGTTTAGTTCACCCTTCAACTCCGGGTCGAAAGCCGTGCAATGAGGTCTTCCAGCGCCAGCGCGGGGTCGAGCCTGTCGATGTGCCAGGGCGTTTCCATCCCCCCTTTCATCGCAAGGTCTGTCTCCAGCAACCGACGGTAAATACGCTCAAGCAGACGTAGGCTGTAGTGCCGCGCCTGCTCGGCGATCTTACGGGCAACAAACTCATTCAGCCCTAGGACTTGCCAAGCCTGATGCGGCCTTCCGCCTCTATCTAAGTACTCGCGCATCTGGATTAGCATCCGATACTGTCGTACGATCATGCCGAACACCCGCAGCGGTTCGTCGCCACTTTCGAGAAGCTGGCGCAGTAGCCGTAGCGCCCGCTGACCATCTCGCTGGCCCATCGCATCGACCATCTCAAAGATGCTAGCTTCGGGTGTATAGGGAGTAAGCAGCTTCACATCCTCGGCTTGGATCGGGCGCTCGCAGTTAGTGAAGGCCGCCAGCTTGGCCAACTCGCTGTCGGCCAGGGTTAGGTCCTCACCGATCCGCTGGGCGAGAAGCTGAGCCGCAGGCGACTCGATCTGGGCGCCGTGTGCAGCGGCCCGGTTGACCAACCAGTCGCGCAGACTCTGGGGGAAGTCGAATGCAATGACTCTGCCACGCGGATCGTTCTCGACAACACTTATTAACTTCTTAAGCGCCTTCTGACGTGGACTAGCTTCGTGTCTGGGCGCGGGCAAGCCAATGCCGCTTTCGATAAGCACCAGTCGCGCCCAATCCGGTAGCCCGGCTATCGTCTCTGGCAATGCATCGAGCAACCCTTTGCCGGCATTGGCCTCAGTGAGGCTGTCGACCAAAACCAACCGCGCCTCAGCCAGAAACGGCAGAGTTGCGGCGGCGGCCTGAATCTCAGTTAGTTCAGCAGTTCGCCCATCAAAATGAATGGTATTGAGGGCTGCGGTCGCCGGTTCAGTGACCTGTGCACAGAACTCGGCCAGGCGGTCACGCAGTGCTGGCTCGTCCTGACCATAGAACAGTGTGGTGACAGGAGGCGGGCTGGTCATCACGGCCCATCCAGGCCAGCCAACGCAGGGATCAGGTCGGGCAGCTCGTCAATAATCGCATCCGGGAGGATGCCATCCAGCCTCGTGGTCATATATGGAGAACGGATCAGAATGCCGCGCATTCCTGCGTTTTGGGCGCCTTGAACATCTACCTCGGGCCGGTCGCCGACGTAGACAGCCTCTTCAGGGCGGATCTGCATAATGCCCAGTGCGTGCAAGAAGATCGCCGGATGGGGCTTAACCACGGGCGTGTCACACGAGTACACACGCACCGGCAAAAAGCCCAGCAGATCGTTCTCCGCCAGGTGGCGGTCGTGCAGGTCGGAAGCCCAGTAGGTGTTGGAGATGAGTCCCAGCCGATAGCCCGCTTCTTGAAGTGCTGCCAATGTCTCGACCGCTCCTGTGCGCAGAGCCACAATACTGTCGATGGCACGGTAGAAGGATTCGCGCAGGGTGGTCCAGTGTGCATCGGTTAGATGCACTCCGCATTCCGCCAGCGCCGCGCGGATAGGAACCTCAACGGTGCTGCCGCCACGTAGTTCGCGCACCATCGGGGTGTAGCCCTCTGCAATATGCCGGTCCAAGGCAGGCTCAAGAACCGCAAGGTCTGGCGGGCGGATACCGTACGCAGCAAGCTGCTCGCAAACCCTTTCCACCCCAACCCGCGTAATACGTCGGAACGGTCGCTGCGGGTCGTCCGAGATTGGGTCGTGGTAGTGCAGCAGGGTCCCGCCCAGGTCAAACAGGATTGCTCTGAGTTGCCTCATTGCTGCGCCAGCCAGGAAACCACAGATCAAGGGTGCTAATCAGTTCCCGCAAGTGATTAATCGTGGCGTTAGGCTTCAGACTATCAGTCCCCTCCGATACAGACGGCCACGGCGAGCTGGCCCGTCGTACCCATACCGCGCGCATTCCTGCGGTCTGTGCCCCCGCAACATCGTCTTGAAGCCGGTCACCGACGAAAATGGCCTCGTCAGGAGTCACGCCCAGGCGATTTAGTGCCTCGCGGAACGGGGCCGGATGTGGTTTAAGGTGGCCCACATCGCTTGCTGTCAGCCGGACATCAATATACTCCAACACGCCCAATATCTTAAGTTCCGTATCGCGCATCCACATCGGCAGATCGGCATTGGTGATCAGCCCGATCTTGATTCCCTGGGCACGGAGGGTGGTGAGCACATGGGTCGTATCCTGGAATAAACGTACGCCGGGGATCAGCGTCCAGCCATACAGCCTCTGTAGCTCATCCACGTCGAGGGATCCCGGGTCGAGCTGAAGTGACTCCAGCGTCTTCCCAAGAATATCCCTTTGATGGGGAGAGACCCAATCAGGTGGACACACCGCTTCCCATTGCTGGTGGGCCTGTTTTAGATAAGCCTGAGCCAGCTCATCCAAGCTGGGGATAGAGCGGCCTTCCCCACACAGGTACTCATAGATGGGGCGCAGGCAGCTTTTGATGTGGGTCAGCCAATCGCCCTGGCGACCACTCCAGTCAATGAGCGTGTCATCCAGGTCGAAGATCACCGCACGCAACATGGCGGAACTTTCAACCTGCTTGGACTTCGCCGACCCGCAGCCGTGGTGCACATAGCAGGATCGCTAGGGCGCTTGGCCCGTCGGCCATCTCGCCGCGCATCACCATTGCCATCACTGTTTCCATTGGAAAGATGTGTCGTTCCATCACCTCACTTGGTTCGTGGTGTGGTTCGCCAAGAGTCACGCCATGCGCCAGAAAGATGTGCGCGGTCTCATCCCCGATTCCCGGCATCGTGTAGAATCGTGCCACTTCTTCCAGCGTTGCTGCCGCTCCGCCGATCTCCTCAGCCAGTTCACGCCGAGCTGTCTCCTCTGGCAATGCACCTGGCTCGATCCCTCCAGCAGGCAACTCCCAAAGCCACTCGCCTACGGTGTAACGGTAGTTACGGATCAACACCACCCGGCCATCCTCTAGGACAGGCATTACCCACACCGCGTCTCGCTTTTCGACAACAGTGTATACACCTTCACTACCGTCGGGGAAGCGCACTCGATCCTCGCGCAGGGAATACCAAGGATTACGCCAGAGGGTGCGCGAACTGAGAGTCTGGTAGGGCTGGTTAAGCATATGGCGGGTTCCGATTATGTGACGAGCAGATTGTAACATGGCTTGGAAATCCTCCGCCACCCGTGTGAGAGGGGTATTCATCTCGGCTCAGGCTCACGCTGTCGGGTAAAGAGGGTCTCTAAATAACCAGCACCCCCCTCTCTGCGAGCGCTAACCGCCGGAGATGCGGTTAGGGTTATAATTGGTGGACTTCGCTGCCGAGGAGAATAGATATCGGGGAAACGCAGGTAGCATGGTCCAGGTCGGAAGCCATAGCGAACCTTCACCAAAGCAGAAAGCGGCCCCATCGAATCGTGACCGAACAGCAGGGCCGCTTTGGTGCACAGTTCGCCCCAGTTCCTGCTTAGCTGGGGAGGCAGGATTCGAACCTGCGGTAGCCGGCTCCAAAGGCCGGTGCCTTGCCACTTGGCCACTCCCCAATGTGCGTGGGATTGTACCATAGGGCCTGTATGGCAGCAATTGAGTCAAGCAGCGGGCCGGAATGGCGCACTGGAGGGCTGGGAGAGCCGATCAGTCTGTACGTGCATATTCCATTCTGTCGAAGTCGGTGCAGTTATTGCGCCTTCAATACCTTTACAGGACTCGATGCCCTGATCTGGCCATATGTACGGGCGCTTGTCAGGGAGATGGAGCTGGTCAGCGCTGGTGCTGGTGGGCAGATCGGTAGTGCGCATACGCTATACCTTGGCGGCGGGACTCCTTCTCTGCTATCGCCATGCCAGGTGGAGGCAGTGATCAACGCAGCCAAGTCGTGCTTCGATCTAACGCCAGATGCTGAGATTAGCATCGAGGTGAATCCCGGGACCGTTGATTTAGCAAAACTGTGCGGGTACCGGGCCGCAGGCGTGAACCGGGTCAGTATCGGGGTGCAGAGTGCACAGCCATCTGAGCTGATACTGTTCGGACGGGACCATAGCTTTGAGGAGGCTGCCGATGCTTTTCAGGCAGCGCGCGGGGCGGGCTTTGACAACATCAGCGTGGATTTGATCTACGGCGCGCCGACCCAGACTTTCTCCGGTTGGCGGGATACCCTCTGTCAAGTACTGGCATGGGAACCTGATCACCTCTCCTTGTATAGCCTTACGTTGGAGCCACAGACTCTGCTGAGTCGAGAGGTTGGGGCCGGTCGGCTTTCTCTGCCAGACGATGACCTTGTCGCTGATATGTATGATGATGCACGCCGGCACATGGCCCATGCAGGGTTTGTGCAATACGAAATTTCAAACTGGGCCAGGGCGGGGAAAGAGTGTTACCACAACCGCCAATATTGGTTGAACAGGCCTTTCCTCGGTTTTGGGTCGGGAGCGCATGGGGCAGCGGGCGGCGTTCGATACTGGAACGTCAGGCATGTGCACGAGTACCTCAGCAGAGTCGGCGAAGGAGCAGTGCGCCAGTTTCCCTTTTCCCCTGCCTTGGCGGAGTACGAGACAGTCGATTGGCGCACTGGGATGGCTGAGACGATCATCCTGGGGTTGCGGCTTGTACAGGATGGGTTGAATTGTGTAGACTTCATGCAGCGCTTCGGGGTCTGCCCGGCGGAGGTATACGCAGCGCCGATCGCCGAACTCACGCATCTGGGACTTCTGGCAGAATGTGAGGGCGCTCTGCGCCTCACGGAGCGCGCCTATCTGATCAGCAACCAGGTGTTCATCCGCTTTTTGCCCGGCAATGACACTTAGCGGGGTTCAGTGCTGGCGATGGAGCAGCATATCAACCAGTTCGAACAGCGCCTGTCCAGCAGCTCCCTGCGGGCGAGCGGCTTCCAGATGGGCGATTGTCTCCTCTGAATATGCTCGCGCCAGTTCCTCGGCATACTCTCTGGCGCCAACGCTGTTCAGTAGAGCAACGGCCTGCTCGATTCGGGCCTGGTCGAGCGGCTGTTCATCCGCATAGAGAAGCTGGAGTTCGGCGCTGTGGCTCAATCCATAGAGGACGGGTAAGGTCTTTTTTCGCTCGCGGATGTCCCTGGCAACCTCTTTCCCAGTGGAGGCGGGGTCACCCCAGATATCCAGCACGTCATCGAGCACCTGAAAGGCGAAGCCCAGGCTCATGCCAAAGGCGCGGTATTGGCACTGAACGTCTTCGCCCGCATGAGCAGCAATAGCCCCCATTTGTGCGGCGCTAGCGATAAGTGCGGCTGTCTTGCCGGCAATCATGTCTAGGTAATCGCTGGGTGTAGCGCTGGCTTGGTCCTCAAGAGCCATATCAAGATGCTGGCCTCGGGTCAATTCCAGACTCGTCTCATCTATTATTTGCAATAGCCGATTTAGGATTGCTTGATCGGTTGCGGGGTCAGCGAGGCGCGGCACGGCAAGATGCGCCAGGGCAAAAAGCGCATCGCCGGCATTGATTGCTTGCCGGTCCCCCCACAGCTTCCAGACCGTGGGGCGATTCCGCCGCGTTGGGCTTCGATCCTGAATGTCATCATGCAGCAAAGAGAAGTTGTGAATAAGTTCCACCGCAGCGGCAGCAGGTCGAGCGGGTTGATAGTCCCCGCACACAGCCTCGCTGACAAGCAAGGCGAGCATAGGCCGGATACGCTTGCCGCGCACCGCTTGGCTTGGGCTTCCCATCTCGTCAACCCAGCCCATGTGATAGTGAAGCATGTGATAGAAGAGCGGTGGCCAGGTTTCGCGGACTTGAAGGACGATTTGTAGATCGGCTTCAACGACGGGAAGCAGCCGTGCAAAGTAGTCAGCCAGGGTTGTCATAGGATCGCCTGGATGTCAATCCATGCGGAGGAGAGGGGTACTGCGTAGGTCCTCTAACGAAGAGGCTCCAGCACACAGCATGGCGATACGCAGTTGGGCTACGATGGCCCGGATCAATTCGTTGAGCGCTTCAGGTGACTGTGTGGCAGCGCGGAGAAATGGCCCGGCCATGCCACATAGTGAAGCGCCCAGCGCAATACATTTGGCGATATCGACACCGTCGCGCAGTCCGCCACTGGCAATGAGAGGAACTTCCGGCGCGCCGCGCCGGGCCATCTGAAGCGAGGTGGCCGTGGGTATCCCCCAGTCCTCGAAAGCACGCGCCACCTGCGCATGGAACGTGGTTGGAGCGCGATGATACTCGACCTCGCTCCAGGAGGTTCCGCCCGATCCAGCCACATCCAGAGCCGCCACCCCGGCCCCGGCAAGCTGGCTCGCCGCTTGCTCGGAGAGTCCCCAACCCACTTCTTTCGCAATGACAGGCACAGGCAGGGCACGGCACACCTGCTCGATCCTGCGCAGCAGTCCTGACCAGCGCGTATCACCCTCCGGTTGCAGCGCCTCCTGCAGCACATTCAAGTGCAAGATCAGCGCATCGGCCTCCACCATTTCAACGGCGCGCTTGCATTGCTCGATCCCATACCCATAATTCAACTGTACAGCGCCCAGATTCGCAAACAGGAGAATATCAGGCGCAACCTGACGCACCTGAAAGGTTGGGGCTAGCTCAGGTTCCTCAATGGCTGCACGTTGCGACCCAAGTCCCATCGCAATTTGGTGCTCCTGCGCCGCGGTGGCGAGCGCCCGGTTGATAGACTGGGCTTCCGCTGTGCCGCCTGTCATGGAGGAGATCAAAAGGGGAGCACTGAGACGACGTCCGAAGAGCGAGAGCGTTGTATCAATAGCGGCAAGGTCTAGATCGGGCAGAGCCTGATGAACGAAGCGATAGCGCTGGAGACCCGTCGTCAGCCGGGGAAACTGGACATTCTCTTCCAGATTAATGCGGATATGATCTGCCTTGCGTTGGCTGGTTTGGCTACTCGCAACTTTCGGCATCAGGAAGTGTTCCTTTGGATGGATGCCAGACATCTTACCAACCGCCACAGCTCCCTGTCAACCAGCATCAGGGAGTTGTTGGATGAAGCTGCCTGGCATGGTAAACTACTGCCCTGCTAAGGACCGAAACCAGGAGGGAGATCACATGGCGACCACGGAAGAGCGTGTGCGCAACATTATTGTGGAATTGTTGGGTGTTGACCCGGAGAAGATCACCCGTGAAGCCCGATTCCGTGAAGACTTGGAGGCCGACTCGCTCGACCTAGTTGAACTTATCATGGAGTTCGAGCAAGAGTTCGGCGGCGAAATATCCGACGAGGAAGCACAGAAGCTCGAGACCGTCGGCCAGGTTCTTGATTATCTTGAAGCAAGGCTCCAAGAGTAGCCATCTTTTCCCACCCATCCTAGTGAGAAAAAACACGGGCCGGGCACTGGCCCGTGCTGCTTTCTGGGGAGGATGCCAGTCAGCTCCTTCGCTTGGCAGCTATGTCGGGGTTTTGTGACATACGGCTCCGTGCTACGCTGTGAAGCAGCGCAGCGAGAGTAAGCCCGGCCAAGAAAAATGCTATCCCCCAACCGAGTGTGAGCTGGGTGTCATAGTAGGTAACAAAGAGTCGGCGTAACATGAGAAAAGCCCCCAGCCCTAGCGCGGCGGACGCCACCACCAGGAGTCCGGAAATGATTTCCCCCGTCATCGCTGGCAAGCGGCTTAACCATGGGCTTGCCACCACACCTAGAAGGCCGAAGCTTGCCACTGTAAAGCGCAGGCCATACGAATCCGACCACCACAATTGGAGCACATGGGGATAGGGTGGCAACATCAACAGGCAGGGTAGCAGACCTAAGGCTCGCACGAGCCATTGGCGCCACCGGGAAAGGGCCGATCCTGCCTGGATTCCAAGCGCAATCACCGCCAAGCTTAAAGCCAACCGAAGGGCCTCAGGTAGAAACCTGAGCATACCCTCCCGCACTTCCGGCAGAAAGGTGGCCCATTCTGCCAGGTCAAGGGCATTGACTCTGAGACCAACAACGGGATGAGGCAACCAGGCTCCCCAGATTCCAAACCACGCGACCATCAACGTAACCAGGGTTGCCCGGCCAAGCCATTCCATCCCTGTTCTCATGAGCCAGCATTCTCCAGCTTGTGGAAAACTTCTGCGATCTGTTCGTCTTCTACTTGCTGGGCAGCAAAGAAGTCGTCCATGAATTGGCTGCGGCGCATTCGCAGGGCCATCGGCGCTACCACCCTTAGATCGTCCACCGTTGCCACGGCCCGGGCATCGGCGGCAGCATAGGCACGAGCTGCCTCAAACATGGTAATTTCTGCGCGGTGAGAGTGGATCTTAAGCTGCTGCACCAAGCGGAGCCCTAACGCCTGAGCCTCCTTCGACAATTCAACCGAGGGCAGAAGGGCATGGGCAGCAATCACATCTTCGCGGGCATAGTAGGTCTCATCTTCAAACACACGGATGAAATAGCGCGGGTTCAGGCGAAAATCCCGCACGCGGTTGTAGACCAGCCACCGCTCTTCCGGGTCGTCGAGTCCGGAGACGAGCACCCGTAAGCCGAAGCGATCCATGATCTGGGGGCGCAGACGACCCTCCTCCGGGTTCATAGAGCCAATCAGCACAAAGCGTGCTCGATAGGTGGCGGTCATGGGGCCTCGGCGGACAGTATAGTGCCCCTGGGCCGCCGCATCGAGAATCGCATCCACAATTTCATCGCTGAGCAGGTTCACCTCGTCCACATATAGGATGTTGCGATCCGCTCGCGAAAGGATGCCCCGATCCAGTCGGATGCGGTTTTGCTGCATGGCAATCCGCTCATTGATTCCCCCTACCACATCCTCAATTCGAGAATTGAGTGGCAGTTCGACGAGTTGGACAGGCTTTGTTTCGGTGATTCGCTGGCCAGCTTCCAGCTTGGCAGCGCATTCATCGCACACGCCATCCGCTCCCTGCGCTTCGTAATCCTCTGGCATGCATCCGTAGACGCAGGTGCTCTCTTCAATGGATGGAAGCAAGTCGCTCAGACCACGCGCTGCGGTCGTCTTGCCGGTGCCGCGCGGGCCGATTAGCAGGACGCCGCTTACATTCGGGTTGATCACAGAGAGCAGCAATGCTGTGCGCATCTCGACCTGCCCCACCAGCGCCATGAAAGGAAAGGGCAGGTGTTCCGCCAGGCCCATATCCTCAGGGGGAACTTTCAGCACTCGCTTGCTGGCCCGCTCATCCAGCAGGCGCAATAGCATGGAGCTTGGCGGCTGCTTGTTTCCCTCAAGCAGATGTCCGGGCAAGGTTGTCATCTGATCTTCACTGTGGTCACTCGGCTGCTCTTCCATGTTATGTATTATGGGGTGCGGAATCCCGTCTGCTTGTTGTAGTCAATTATACAGAGCCGTAAGAGCATAAACAGCCAGCAACCCCCCACGCTGGCTGCTCGATAGGCGATGCATGTGGCCCGATAGTCTGTCTGCTAATCCATATCCGGGCGCATGTCGGAGATGCGCTTGAACACATCCGGATCTTCTTCCAATACGTCCACAGTCGAGAAGTTCAGCTCCGAGAACATAGGTGGCAGGGGCGCGCGCGCAGGCAGATCCGGTTTGGGGGGTGCAGGGGGGATGTCCGTGCGTAACGGGCGGCGCGTCGCAGCGCGCTGTCGGAGAATCCGCGAATCCCGGCTGAGAGTCCCAATCCACTCTCCATCGGTGGTATAGACTTCAGTGCCATCCAGCCATGCCACCCAGGTCTTGGACATATCCCAGATATAGTTGTCAATGCGCGTGGCTACCCATTCGCCTGAGGTTGTCCATATGTGCTCCGGCTTCATTGTCTGTGACCTCCTTATGACCGACCGTGCACCCCTAGCGTGTCCATCACTTTGATTGCACACGCTAGGAAAGCCTTTGCAACGATCTTAGAACTGAATTCCCACGCTGGCAAACAACTGGGGGTGTATTTCGGATACAAGTGGGGCGGAGGTTCCGAGAAGAGATGCTATAGGGGTTAGCTGCTGAGGAGAACGGAGCATTGGACGCGATGCACTGTGTAGCGTATGGGCGGAAGTGAGAGATGGTCAGCTAAGCCAGAGAGGTGAAGCTGGAGCGTCCCTACTATCGCTGTCCGCAGTGGGGAAAGCGATCTTTTCTCCCTGGATGCGCGGTGGGGACTGGGGCAGGGGTATAAATGCCTGAATGACACACGATGATGGCGCAGCTCAGCGAGCTGCTGCCCTACCAGTAAGCCAGCGTGGTGTTTGAACGAATTGGCAGATGGCTAGTTGCCGGGATGAACCTGTGGCGCGAAACGCAGCGGTAGGCGAGGGGAAGGCTGGAAGGAACTGAAATGCATCTCGATGTTCCACGCCACGCATCACTGCTCTGCGGCGCCTACTCCTCATCACCTGCCGCGCCCTCTCTGCCGCTCAATGGTGGAAGGGAGAGTGGCCGAAGTGCCGACGCTTCTCGCACTGCCTGCTCCAAAACTGCACAGAATTCTGGATGCTCGGCAAGGTACTGCTTGGCATTCTCGCGCCCCTGACCGATCAATTCATCGTTATAGCGGAAGAACGCCCCCCGTTTATCAATGAAGCCCAATTCTGTAGCCAGGTCAAGCAAGTCACCCGTATAGCTGATACCTGTGCCGTACATAATGTCGAATTCGCTTTCGCGGAAAGGGGCTGCCAGCTTGTTCTTGGTTACACGAACGCGAGTGCGGTTGCCCGTCACTTCACCGCCAGTCTTGATCGCCTGGATGCGGCGAATGTCGAGCCGGACCGAGGCGTAGAACTTCAGGGCACGCCCACCAGAGGTAGTCTCGGGGTTGCCGAACATCACGCCGATCTTCTCTCGGAGCTGGTTGGTGAAGACCATAGCGGTATTGCTCTGCTTGATCGCGCCAGACAACTTGCGAAGCGCCTGGCTCATTAAACGGGCCTGAAGACCTACGTGGCTATCCCCCATCTCACCCTCGATCTCCGCGCGGGGCACGAGCGCCGCCACCGAGTCGAGCACAATCACATCCATCGCACCAGAGCGTACCAATGCCTCAGCAATATCGAGTGCCTGCTCGCCTGTGTCAGGTTGGCTGATATACAGGTTGTTGACATCTACCCCGATCCCCTCTGCATAGACGGGATCAAGCGCATGCTCCATATCGATAAAGGCACAGATGCCTCCCCCTTTCTGTGCGTTGGCGATGATGTGCAGGCACAGGGTGGTCTTGCCAGATGACTCCGGTCCGTAGATCTCGGTAACACGTCCGCGTGGAATCCCACCTATGCCCAGGGCAATATCCAGGGAAAGAGCGCCGGTTGAGATAGTGTCAACCTGCAGGTGGGTCGCTTCGCCGAGGCGCATGATCACGCCATCGCCGAACTTTTTGGTAAGGTCTTTCAGCGTCTTGTCAAGTGAGGCCAAACGGCCATCGTCAGGCATATTAGCAATACCCCCCCGGAAACATTCCTGGCAGTAGATCGTACGGACGTTCTATAAAGTGCTAGTTTACTCAAAGATGGGTGTATACGCAAACAGACTGCACCGGGTATCTGTATTTAGCGCGCGTTTTCGGAAGCTCCAAGCAACTCGAGAATTCTCTTCGGCAGGCACTCCCACCATGTTTGATCGGCCTTAACCTGAAGCAGATGAGATTGTCCTCGCACATCGGTCGATCCCAGTGCTGGTTCGACGGGTCGCGTGGCGGGATCATGAAGCAAAGCCTCTGCCAAGGCGCCTTCCAGGCGTAAGTCACTGCGTGCAGCGATAACACCCATCAGGGTGACCGTCTCGATATCGAGCAGGTAATCAACATGCCAGTGAAGAGTTTTTGAGTAGGGTATGCGTGTTGCAAGGCCGAGCTGGGACAAGTTCATCAGTAGCTGTGCGCGAATTGCGTGTGGAGGCTTGCCGGGTGTGCGCGTCGCATGGCGTAGCAGACGGGAAGCCAGCCGTCCACCCAATGCTGAGCCGATGTAGACATAGTCGCCAGCGGACAAGGCAAACGCCTTTCCGCCCTTGAAGCGTCCGAAGGACAAGCAGAGATCAGATGATGTGCCGATCCGCAGCAAATAGGTCCCACTCTGGGATGTGTCACCCAGGATCAGCACAGATGGGGTAGTCAACTTAGCGCTTGCTCACCGTCTTGCCTGAAGTCGTAGACCCCGTTGCGTCGGAGGTAATGAGTCCCACACTTCTGGCACTGCAGGCCATCCCCTGTCTCTTGGATTTCAAGTGACCGACACTTTGGGCAACGCCAGAAGGCTCCTTCGGGGGCAGGGGTGTCATCTCCGGTTGCCTCACTCTGTACAAAGACGCTCGGCGTAAGCTGCCATAACCCTCCTGTAAACTGCATCACCGAGTCAAGCGCTACTAGCAGATCAGGGGGCACGAGCCGTTTTAGAACCGCCACCCGAAAGTGCGAGACAGTCAGCGTGCGCTGTGGCTGGAACCCGGCTGCGGATAGCAACTCGCGTATGTGGTGAGGATGGAAGTTGAAGTGGAGCCTAGCAAACTCCACAGGTTCCTGGTCAAAGGGATTCCATGCTTGGCGGTGGAGCAACCATCGCCCTATGGCCTTGAGGTTGCGTTTGTTAGCGAATTCAAGCAGGAACGTTGCGCCATGCCTGGTTATCCCGCGAACGGACCGGAGCGCCAGCGAGGCACGCTCCATATGGTGTAGCACCCGTACCATCACAACGGTGCTGAACACACCCGGCGCAAAGGGCATCTCGTAGATGTTACCTGCAACATAGAGGAAGCCCTCGTCACCGTAGTGGCGGCGCGCATATTCTAGCCCAGGGCGAGCGTAGTCGAAGAGCACCACTTCCCTATAGCCAGCATATAGGGGAACTAGGCGACCAAACCCCGCTCCTACCTCAATCAGCCGTTCCCCCCTTGACGGGATCAGGCGTCGAATAGCAATCCGTTCGACGCGATCCTCATACTCGCGGCCTTTCCCTTCCCAAAAGTCGGAGCGGTAGTCGGTGTCTTCGTAGTCAATAATGCGCGGCGAATCCGAATCAACGTCAACCATAAGCTCTCTCTCACAAAGGCCGGGTGTCTCAACCGGCCCCTAGTGCAAGATTGTAGCGTGTTATACCGTCATGGCCCCAGTTGACGCCCTTTTGGGTCCCTATTGCAGATTCGGGATCGGCACGGTAGAATGCGCTCCCGATCACTACCTGAAAAGCCTTTCTAAGGCGGCGAACGAACTGGCCGCCTTTTCGTTGCTACCTGCCACCAAAGAAACTCACCATGTCCAGCAACCCTGATGTAGCTGATGACTCGCTTGGCGAGATGCCTGACGAAACCTCATCCCAGGCTGAAACCTCGTTGGATTCTCCATCCGATCGACCCTCGCGCCCACTGCGGATCTTCTTCTTATTCCCCGCTGGTCTCTTGCTAGCTGTGTTGGTGATCTTGGCAATTGCCCTGCTGGGACGTGAAGTGCTCCGGCCCTTTGTTGTGCTTGACGCAGCGAATCCGATTTATACACACCCGGATGGCCTGACAGTGAGTTTGGCGAGTCCGGACAGCCGGGCACGTGTCAGCATAGAGACTATCCCGCGCGAGACATTCCTCACCCGGCAGGCCGGGAATGCCTGGTCGGAGGCCCTGGATGTTTTGCCGGAATATGCCACACCGCTGAGTCCCCTCTACACCCTGGAAGTGCGCAGCGGTGGCCCGGTGGTTGCTGAGATGGCTATCCCCAATGGCGCAGAGCCTTTAGCTCGGCTTGATCTCTATATCTGGGATCGCGCGGAAAAGAAATGGGTATTTATGCCAAGCCATCTGGATGAGGCACACGACGGGATCGTGTTCCAACCCGATCGCGCTTCGATAACAGTAATGGCGGTTCACGTTGTCTCTCTCCCCCCGGTGGTGGGAGTGGTTGTGACGCAAGGCAGCCCAGATGCTGGGCTAACCTACGAGCTTGCCATTCCGGAAGGCGTGTCGGTCACCGCATCCGGTGAGCTGATCGGAGCGCCTGCTCAAGCGAGCGCCCCCGTGGTGATGCCGCTGGTGAAGAATCAGCCGGGTGGCATCACCAGCTACGAGGACGCAGGCCAGCAGGTGATTCTGATCGAGCAGTTGATGTCTCTGCTCCAGCCATACGATGGACTAGTACTGGACTTCGCCCCCGGGCCAGGGTATTCACAGCTCGTGGCAGCACTGGCCGAGCGCATCCGCGCGCATGGCAAGCGGCTTGACATAGTAGCGCGTGGGGATTCGGCAGACGCATACGAGTTGCGAGAGCTATCGCTGTATGCGGACCGCGTTTGGATCGCGCCCGGCGATGATCCCAACATTTACCTTCCCACTGGTGATGTGCGCGACCTGCTGAGCGATATCATCCGACAAGTGGATCGAACCAGGGTTGGCCTGCTGGTCAGTGAGTTAAACGTTGACATTGCCGGCGGCATGGTTTCCCCCATCACAACCCAGAATGCACTGGCTTTATTTGGGGATGTTGCGGTATCAGGCCAGTTCGATCCGTCCATTCCGCTTGACTCGGGAACCAGCCTCCCCCTGCGCCTAACGGGCCAGATTGAGTCGATGGGCTTCGACGTGCCATTAGGAATGAACTATTTCACTTACCGCGACCAGGCTGGGGTGCTCCATTACATTTACTTCGGATCAGCTCAAAATCTCGCCCGCAAGCTGGCCTGGGCCAACCACTATGGGCTAGGTGCGGTGGCGGTGCATGGCTTGGCACACCCCGACGCGCCAGCGCATCTTGTTGATGGTGTGACTGCCTTTACCAGCCAGCAACCTGTTGGCAATCCTCCTGCCCTTCAGATCGTGTGGCGGGTGCAGTCGGCATCGGGGGCCAGCGTAGCCGAGACTGCAGGTGATCTGACCCTGATACAGTATCTTTGGCAGGTGCTCGTGGAGCCAGGCCAGTATATGATCAGCGCGGCCATCCGCGAAGGCGAGGTCCAATCTGAGCGCGGGCAGGTATCCGTACAGGTTGCCCAAGGCATTCCTTCTGGGACGCCTACCCCGACTGCCACACCCAGCCTTGCCCCGACTGCTGACCCCAATGCTACACCCGCCCCGCGACCTACGACTGCACCTGTCTCCGGCTCGATAGTGGCGGGCCAATTTGAATTAGGGGGCCAGACTCAGACCTTTGCTCATCCTGACCAAATGCGCCGTGCCGGGATGTCTTGGGTAAAGTTCCAGCATAAGTGGAGCCCTGGCGATGATCCCTCAGGCGCAGTGGGTGGACGCATCAACGATGCCCACGCCCAGGGCTTCAAGGTGCTATTGAGTATCCCCGGGCCCTCGAATCCCAGCTCTATCGATTTCCAAGCCTATGTCAGCTTTGTAAGCAGGGTGGCAGCATTAGGGCCGGATGCGATTGAGATATGGAATGAGATGAACTTCAGCTATGAATGGCCCCCTGGGCAGATCGATGGGGCGGTCTATGTCAACAATATGCTTGCCCCGGCCTATCAGGCGATCAAAGCTGTGAATCCGTCGGTGATGGTCATCTCAGGCGCGCCGACACCTACGGGTGCATTTAATGGCTGCGGGACCATTGGGACTATCTCCGGCTGTGACGATTGGTTCTATATCCAGCAGATGCGCGACGCTGGGGCGAACAACTACCTAGATTGCGTAGGTGTCCACTATAACGAAGGAATCATCCCACCCTCGCAGCGAACGGGCGATCCGCGTGCCTTCGGTGATTTCTACTCCCGGTACTTCTTTGGGATGCTCGATCTGTACTACGGAACATTTGGGAAGCCGTTGTGTTTCACCGAGTTGGGCTACCTGACGCCAGAGGGATATGGTGCATTGCCGGCTAATTTTGCCTGGGCACAGAGCACAACTGTTGCCCAACAGGCACAATGGTTAGCGGAGGCGGCAGTGCTTGCTTCTCAGAGCAACAAGGTTAGGCTGTTGATCATCTTCAACGTTGATTTCACCACCTACGGCGCCGATCCTCAAGCCGGTTATGCCATGATCCGGCCTGGAGGAGGTTGCCCGGCCTGCGATGCACTGGCTGCCGTCGCACCGTAGGGAAGAAGTCAGCCGGTTATGTGATGGATAAAGATCCAGCGAAGCTGGCCTCTTTGCGCCAAGAAGCTGACGGCGAATGTGTGCGGCCAGATACAAGTCCCGATTTCACTTCACGAGTAGCCTTGTCTCGCCGGGTTCGCATCTCCTGCGGCCCGTGGGCCTGGTACATTGGCCTAGCTGTGGCCCTTTTGATCACTGCGTTAGGATGGGTTGCGCTCCGAGGGATAGGTTACCAGCGATTAACTGCCGATAGCCCCTCCTACCAAGTAGATCATATTCTCAGCCTGCGGCTCGTTGGTGGGTCATCGGCACGATTCCGTGTTGAACTTGTGGATGCCCAGCACGGGGGAGAACCTATGCTCCATGCTGTGCCTCCCTATCTCCAGCTTGCTAGTCCCATCTACGATCTGCACGTGCGCGGCCCGGGTCGTCTCGATATGATGTTCAGCGTGCCGGAAGCATCTGATGCTGTCAGCCTGCCCGATCTTTACCGCTGGAATCCGGCCTCCAGACGCTGGGAATTCCTCCCCTCCCGCATTGATCCCCTGACAGGGCTGCGTGCTTCGGCTCCCCCTAGCGGTCCGGTGGCCCTGTTCCAGGTGGCAGGAATCTCCCCCCTAGTGGGAGCTGTCATCGAGCCAGGCCAGGCGGTTGACCCAGCCCGACTGGAGCCGCTGAACCTGCTCCTGGTTGGCGGGGCTGAGGTACAGGTAGATGGCACGTTAGGTCTCGATCAGCTTCCTGAGCAGGTGGCTCTAGCCGAGGACTCCGCTGGCCTGATCGTCATCACGATGCCTCAGCAGGAGGTGCGTAACGCCATTCTGACTGGGCGTGCACTCCGCCAGGCCCATCTCCGGGCCATTGTGGAGAGTATAGATCTCCTGGGAGCAAGCGGAGTCATTCTTGATTATGGCCCCTTTGAAGAGGCCCAGGTCGACCCGTTCTATCGCCTTCTAGGAGACCTGCATCGCCTGCTTGCCGACAGCGACCGGCTGGTTGCCATCCGCGTCCCAACCCCCCTTGAGTCCAATGGCGAGTGGGATACCCAGGGATACGACTGGCCACATCTGGCGGCGCTGGCTGATCTGATCGTGGTAACGCCACCCGGCAACCCATCGGATTACCGCACCGATGGGGCAACAGGTCGCTTCATGGCTTGGGCTACTGGGCAGATCAATCGGGCGCAGTTGCTAATTGCTACCTCGTCGCTGAGTGTGGATGAATGGGGCGACCTCCTCACCCCGATCAGCTATGAGTATGCGCTGGCCCCGCTGGGAACGGTCGCCTTACAACGCGAGGAGGATAGCCCCATTTTCAGCCCTCGCCCCGGCGACCCATTGGCGTTCAATCTGCGTGGCGACTCAGTCAACCTTGGGCCAAGCGATGGAACCCAGGTCTTTCACTATGACGTTTACACTGGTGATGGGTTACACACGATCT
Source organism: Anaerolineae bacterium (assembly GCA_034434995.1). Lineage (GTDB taxonomy): Bacteria > Chloroflexota > Anaerolineae > Aggregatilineales > UBA3940 > DAOTYF01. Next base: position 7,181 of record DAOTYF010000062.1, on the reverse strand, counting down.
GGTTAGTGACCGCCGCTGCACTGCGAAGCCGCCTTGAGTGGTTGGCGGCATATCGGATCGGAGGGATCGTGATCGAGGACCTGTTCTCCGAGGGCCACGGCCCCGGCATCGAGACTGCTATCGAGGAATTCCAGACCCGCCGGCCCTCGACATTGAACCCGGCCCTCACAGTGCGCTGGATGGTCGAGTCGGCCAGTGGCGCAATGGTGGCTGATGCCGCAATCGACCTGGGAACTCCGTTGGTTTGGACACCTACCGAAGAGGGAGAGTACGTGGTGCGGGCCAGCTTGGTCGGGCAGGAAGACTCAGATCGTGGAGCAACAGCGATTATTGTGGGGGGCGACAATGTCGGCGTCGTTCCCAGCGCGGAGGCGATAGTGGTTGGTGCGCCGTCTCTGCCCTCCGATCAACCTACTTCTGTTCCGATCCCGGAGGGGATGCCACCACCGGTGGTCCCGGCGGGCGCAGTGGGCAACTTCGCCCTCGGTGGGCAGGTGAATCATGTTATCAATGACCCGGTTCGGATGAGAGAAGCTGGAATGACGTGGGTCAAATTCCAACTTGCCTGGGCGGAGGACATGGACCCCAGCATTGCCTGGACGCTCATCCAACAGGGCCGCCAGAATCGGATGCATGTGTTATTAAGTATCAATGGGCAGGTTAAATATCCATCGAGCATCAATATTCCTGCCTACCTCGAATTCTTGCGTGGGGTGGCTTACTATGGCCCGGATGCCATTGAGGTATGGAACGAGCAGAATTTGGATTTTGAATGGCCGCATGGCCAAATCGACGGAGGGCGATATACTCGCGAGATGTTAGCCCCGGCCTACAATGCCATCAAGGAGATCAACCCCAACATCATGGTGATATCTGGCGCGCTAGCTCCGACTGGGGCGTTCTTTGGTGATGGGGGTTGTTCGGCCCTGGGCAGCGGTTGCGACGACTGGTTGTACCTTCAGCAGATGGCACAGGCAGGTGCAGCTAACTACATGGATTGTGTAGGCACTCACTTCAATTCGGGGGCGACTCCCCCCTCTGCAAGCACGGGTCACCCGGCTGATCCTGGCTACCAGCACTATAGTTGGTATTATGGGGGGATGTTACAGCTCTACGGTGGCACATTTGGCCGCCCGGTGTGTTTCACCGAGCTGGGTTATTTGAGTGGGGAAGGGTATGGCGGAGTTCCGCCCCGGTATAGCTGGGCGCAGGATACCACTGTTGCTGAGCAGGCGCAGTGGTTGGCAGAAGCGGTGCAGATGAGTAAACAGAGCCGCCAGGTGCGGTTGCTGATTGTGTGGAACTTTGACTTTACATACTGGGGTGACGACCCGATGGCAGGCTACGCCATCGTTCGCCCTGACGGCAGTTGCCCGGCGTGCAGAGCGTTGGATGACGTGATGCCTTAGAGATTAGTGGGAACAGGGTAGCACACACCATGCCAAACATGGACGATACTATACCAAGCGAGCCAATCGACGAGGGCACGATCAGGCATGAACCTGTGCTGGATGACGCACGGGAGGTCGCATCAGGCGAGCCGACCGCACAGCAGACCGAGTCTGTGAGCAGAGAAATGCCCCCCTCGGCAAGTGGCTCCACTGCAACACCGAGCGCCTCTACTGGGGTATTCCGCCTGATTTTGTTGGGCATGGCTGGGCTGGGCGCCCTGATGCTTGTGGTCGGAGCCGTGTTGGCGGCTCTGTTGCTGGGGGGCGGGGGCGAAACATTGACACCTGACAACCCCACCGCCTCACACCCTGACGGGATCAGCATCTCATTGGTGGGCGAGGGCCGGCTGCGCGTCCGTCTCGCATCGATCCCCCGCGAGACTTTCTTAAACCGCGCGGCTGGGCCAGAATATTCTCGGGCCAGGGACGCTATTCCCCCCTACCTCCAGATGAAAAGCCCACTCTATACGCTCGGCAGCCGAGGTGATGGTGAGTCATTGGTACAGATCGTCATCCCCAATGAGGCGCAGCCTTATGAAACCCTCGATCTCTACACCTGGGACCAGGAGGCTGATCGATGGGTGTTTGTGCCGGGCCACGTCGATCTGGCCGGACAAGTGATCCAGACGGACCAGCGACCAGACAATTTGGCAGTGTTCCAGAGCGGCGCTGTCATCCCCCTGATCGGCACAACGGTTGAGGCGCAACAGATCATGGTTGACGAGGCCGCTTCGACGCTCAACATGGTCTTTCCAACTGGTCTGAACGTCCGGCCTGATGGTGCGCTGGAAGGATCGTTATTCGGCGGATGGCGGCTGGGGGCAGGGTACGCGGTTGTGCCGGTGATTCACGCTGAGGATAGCGCGGCTCTAAGCGCGCTACTTAACAATGAGGCCACTCTCGCTCTGCATGTGCAGGATATCAGTTCATTCGTCATCAGCGATGGCTACGACGGTGTAGCGCTTGATTACCAGAATATCGACCCCGCAGATCGGGAAGCGTTTACCGCCTTTGTCCGGCAGTTATCTGACACACTGGGCCCCTATAACAAACGAGTGGTCGTGTTCCTTCCCCGGCCAGCAGGCGGCCCAGATGTCTGGGATACGGGGGGCTATGACTGGCGGGGGCTTGGTGAAGTGGCCGACGCAGTCGTGATTTGGGCAAGCAATAACCCGGCGGACTACGCGCCCGGTGGCAACGCCCTAGCACTGCTTCGCTGGGCGGTGGGCGAAATTAACCGCCTGAAGATCCACCTCGCCACCTCTTCCCTGAGCGTTCGGGAGGATGCAGGGGTACTATCCACCATTAGCTTTGACGAAGCACTGGCCCCGTTGGGTACTGTGATCGTAGATACGACGGTACCTGAGGGCGCAGATAGCTACCTGCCCGGAACAGCGCTGGAATTCAGCCTAAGTGGGGCGGTGAGCGAAGTTCAGCAAGATCCAACCACAGGAGCCTATGGCTACGCATTGGATGAAGGCGCCCACATCTGGATTGTGACCGCCAGCGCTGTGCGTGCCCGACTCAATCTAGCCAATACATTCCACATCGGTGGCATAGTGGTCGTCGATCTGCTGGATAGCGGCAACGATATCGGCGTCCTGGCTGCCGTCAATGAGTTTAAGGCAGGCAGTGCCTCGACGCTCCCCAATCAACTCTTCCTAGAATGGACTGTCGTGGGAGCCAGCGGAGCAGCGCAGACTCAGAGTACTGGGATCGGCACGCCGCTGAGGTGGCAGGCAGACGAGCCGGGCGATTACACTATCCAGGCTGACATCATAGGTGGGCGAAACTCCCCGCGCGGATCGGTAAGCGTGCGCGTGGCAGAAGCAGCTACTGAGCAAGTGCCCACCCCGACGGCCACGCGGTCCCCTACGGGGGGGAACACCAACAACAATGCTCCTCCTGCGCCGACTCAATCGTCTTCGCCACCTCCCTCTGCAGGGGGAGCAGGCAACCCTGGCGGAGGCTTTGAGCTGGGGGGACAGGTTCCCAATAGCCTAGGTGTGATTGGCTATATGCAGGCAGCGGGGATGACATGGGTCAAATTTCAGGCCAAATGGCCCTATGTCGATGCGGCGACTGCGTGCAGCTATGTCGCATCGGGACACGCGGCTGGGCTGAAAGTGCTGCTTAGCATTCCTGGTCCTCTGTACCCAACCAGTATTGACTTCGGGTCATACACTGAGCACCTGCGCTCTGTAGCAAGCTGCCAGCCTGATGCCATCGAAGTCTGGAACGAAATGAATCTCGACCGTGAGTGGCCTGCAGGCCAGATAGATCCAGCCAACTATGTCAACAACATGTTGGCCCCTGGATTCAATGCGATCAAGCAGCAGAGTCCGGGTACGATGGTGATCATCGGGGCATTGGCCCCCACTGGTTTCGACAACGGCACGAATGCCTGGAGCGACCAGCGCTACTTGCAGGGGTTGGCTGCTGCAGGAGCAGCCAACTACGCTAACTGCGTTGGCGCGCATCACAACTCCGGCACCACATCACCCTCTGTACGATCAGGGCGCAGCGAGGGCGATCACTATAGCTGGTATTTCCTACCCACGTTGGAAGTAACCTATTTCTCCTTTGGTTCTCTGCTGCCGGTGTGCGTTACTGAGTTCGGTTATGTCAGCCCGGAGGGATATGGACCTCTACCCAGCAACTTTAGCTGGGGGGCGGATAACACCGTGGCTGAGCAAGCGGCTTGGCTCAAAGAGGGAGCGGATATTTCCCGAAGGCTGGGCTGGGTCCGCCTGATGATCATTTTCAATGTCGGTTTTACTACCTGGACAGAGAACGATCCACAGGCTGGTTATTCGATCGTCCGGCCCGACGGCTCGTGCCCAGCGTGCGACCTGTTGCCCTGATGAGAACATCGAGGAGAACCAACGCGATGACGAATAGAGGTCGCCTGACACCACAGCAGCTCCGCATTCTAGGGGTGGCTTGGATGGGGATCGTTATGCTAGTGGGCGCGTGTACTTTCTTGGGAATCTTCTTTGCGGCGCGCGCTCCCCGTGCTCCCCAGGATTCGGTATCCGAAGTTGCGGAACCCCTTATTCCCCAAGACGCTCAACCGTCGGCCCCTGATCAGGCTGTCACGACCGAGGTCGCACCAGCCTCCCCCCAACTGGGCCCGACCATCCCGCCTCGCCAGGATCCGTCCTTCGGATACGGAATCCAGACACAGGCACACGTCAACACTGAGCAAACGCTGGATCAGGTTCAGCAACTTGGCATGAACTGGATCAAGCAGCAAATCAACTGGAAAGACCTGGAACCAGTACGGGGTCAGCCTAACTGGGATGCATTGGACATGATCTTCGCAGCCACTACCCAACGCAATATCAAAGTGCTGGTCAGCGTGACCGATGCCCCAGACTGGGCGCGCTCGATGACCTGTGGAGGCCTCAATGGCCCCCCTGACGATCCACAAGACTTTGTCAACTATGTCACTGCGTTGCTGCGGCGTTATCCAGGGGCCATCCACGCTATCGAGGTGTGGAATGAGCCGAACCTGTCTGAGCGCGGTTGGTGCGCGCCAGGTGGTCTCAGTGCTCAGGGATACATCGATTTATTGATCCCCGTCTCGACTGCGGTTCGTCAGATCGACCCTGGCGTCATCATCATCAGTGCTGCGCCTGCGCCAACGGGGGTTGATGACGGACAGATTGCCATTGACGACTTCAATTACACCCGGCAACTTGTCAGCCTGGGCATGCTGAACTATGTGGATTGCGTGGGCGCCCATTCTAACGGCATCAATCTCCCGCCGGACATACCCTTTGATGCTGGCTATAATGACCCTACTGCGCTGTATCGCGGGCCGTTTGATAACCCCAATCATAGCTGGTCGTTCTATTCCACACTGACCGGCTATCACGACATCATTGTAGCTGCCGGGCGCAATACGCCTTTGTGCGTCACGGAGTTTGGTTGGCCATCTGTTGAAGGTATGCCTGGCTCACCACCAGCAGGCTTCGAGTTTGCCATCGACAACACGCTTGAGGAACAGGCGGCCAACATCGTCCGGGCCTTCCAGTTAATGCATGAATGGGACTTCGTGTGGTTGGCATTCCTATTCAACCTGGACTACTCTCCCAAGATCGGCGGCGATCCTCAGCACGACTCGACCATGTGGAGCATCACCGCACCGGATGGCTCACCGCGACCGGCCTTCGACGCTGTGCGTGATATGCCCAAGCCTCCCTAATTAGCGGAGGCAGGTTTGATCATGAGGGGTCTCTGCCTTCCAGTTTGGCGCCACGCCTGCAGCGGTAGGTCTCGGACATACCCTTATAGACACAGGGGTTACCCGCTTCTGTTGTTCGCTGTGCTGGCAGCGGGGGCGATCCAGGCAGGCTGTTCTGCGGTCGATCCACCAACATCAGTTTCATCCCCGACCCCTTTCCCTGAGACAGAAGTGGAGATGCTGGTTCCTTCACCCTCTCCCGCCATTCATGTCTCGATGTGGTGGAACGAGGAAATCGCCCAACGCGATCTTGACCTGGTGCAGGCAATGGGCTTCCACTGGATCAAGCAGGCATTTTCCTGGCGTGACATTGAGACGAATCGGAGAGGCCATTACGATTGGTGGCGCACAGATCGCATTGTGCGGAACGCCGAAGAGCGCGGGCTGAACCTGATTGTGCGGCTGGATCGGCAGCCATTCTGGTCACAACCGGATGGTGGTGTGCTGCCGCTGGAAAACGCCCCGCCAGCGGATCTACAGGACTTTGGCAACTTCTGTTATGCGGTAGCTGACCGTTACCGGGGACGGATCAAGGCATATCAGGTATGGAACGAACCGAACCTGGCGCGTGAGTGGGGTGGGCAGGCACCTGATCCGGTTGCCTATGCCCGGCTGCTGGCTGTGTGCTATGAGGGAATCAAACGCGGTGATCCGGCTGCAATTGTGATCTCGGCAGGCCCAGCCCCCACCGGCACGGGGCTACCTGAAGCTATTCCTGATGATGTGTTTATCCGGGGTTTGTATGAGGCTGGGGCTGCGCAGTACTTCGATATGCTCGGGGTGAATGCGCCAGGCTATGCTGCCCCCCCGGAGACATCTCCTGAGGAGGCTGCTAGCACCCCAGCCTATGGCGGGCATCGTTGGAATGCCTTCCGCCACGTCGAAGATATCCGCCAGATTATGCTCCAGTACAATGATGGGCACAAGCAGATCGCTATCCTGGAGATGGGCTGGACGACAGACCCGGTGCACCCAGAATATAGCTGGTTCCGTGTTACCGAAGAGCAGCAGGCTCAGTACCTCGTTAATGCCTACTGGTGGGCTTACCATCACTGGCGCCCTTGGATTGGCCTGATGACAACCGTTTATATTGCCGACCCGTATTGGACGCCAGAGGATGAACAGTACTGGTGGGCGATCACACTCCCCAACTGGCCCGATACTGTCACCCGTCCTGCTTACGAGGCGCTTAGCGGCTTGCCCGACTGGGGCCGCGAGCCGCCTGACCTGCTGGATGGTGACGGATGATCGTAATTCTGTATCGACTGTTCAACACCAACCGAAGTATAATGACGACAACAAAAGCCCCCCTGGCCTGGTGAGGTACTTATGTCTTATGTGCTGATTGTGGATGATGACCCTGGGATGGCTCAGGCACTGGCTGACATGGTTGGTTTGTACGACTGGACAACCCGGATCGTGACCAGCCCGCGTGCAGCGCTTGAGATGATTCAGCGGGAGCCGCCCGTGCTGATGTTGCT
>DAOTYF010000061.1:0-6181 GCA_034434995.1 Anaerolineae bacterium | reverse complement strand
TACGCATTGAGAAAACAAGGGATTGCCGTTAAGGAGATCGCCTGGGGGTGGAACGGGATCGAGCGACGGTGTATCGGCGGCTGAAAGGTATCAGGCAGCGGGGGATAGAGGGGTGTATCAGACACTATCGGGCGGCGAAGAAAGGCCGCAGGCGGCGCAAGGTGCATGGTTATGTGGTCCAGCGCGTGCTGAGTCTCCGCCGAGCGTATCGGGACTGCTTGCGGGCAGAAGATCGTGTATCTGCTGGGTCAGGAAGGTATCAGGCTGAGCCTGAGCACCGTCTATCGCCTGCTCAGGCAAAACAAGCAGCTGCCCAAGCACACGCGCACAGCTAAAGGACAGCCCGCCCAGCGGGGCCAGACACCGCGCGAGGCAGTGCAGATGAACACCCTCGATCTGGGCGAGGTCTTCGCCTTCACCGCCATCGATACCTACACCCGCGAGGGCTTCATCCTCATGCGCCCCGGCCTGACTTCGGCTGATGGCCAGGCAGCCCTTGAGGAACTGGCCCGACGCTCCGGCCCCATCCAGACCCTGCAAACCGACGCTGGCTCCGAATTCGAGGGCCCGTTTCTGGAAGTGGTCAACCAGTACGCCAGCCAGCACGTCATCGCCCGCCCTTATCGCAAGAACGACCAGGCTTTCATTGAGTGCTTCAACGGCACTCTGCGTCGTGAGGAGTTTGGCCAGACCCCTTTCAAAGCAGCCGACTTGCCGCTCGCTCAGTCCAGGGCCGACACCTTTCTCGCCTCCTATCATCACCAGCGCCCTCATCTCCCCCTGGACATGAGAACCCCTGCTCAGGTTTTCGCGGAGTCGCATTTGACATGACCACACTGCGGAAACTTGCACCCAGCCCCTCTCTGCGGCATAATAGAACATGCCCAGGGCCCATAGCTCAGTTGGGAGAGCGCCACAATGGCATTGTGGAGGTCAAGGGTTCGAGCCCCTTTGGGTCCACCAAAAGAGACTTCTCCCGAACCGCACAGTCAAGTGCTTGAGGAGTTCTTAGCCATGCTGCGATCGGGGCAGCGCCACAAACTGGCTGAACTTCCAAGCAACATTATGACGGCGGTGGTTCGGGATGATTTCTTTTTCACCCCCAGATGACCTCAGTGCGCCTGTGCAGGACAACCATTTGTCCCTACAGGCTGCCGCAGAATATTCCGGCTACAACGTTCAATGCCTTCGACGACGCTATGATCGAGTCAACCGGGGTCACTGGAAGTGCCTTGTTGTTCTGCAAGGGGTAGTGTAAACCAGAAAGTACTACCTTCACCCACCGTGCTTTCAACGCCGACTTGTCCGCCAAGACGGCTAAGAATGCGTTTTACAATAGACAACCCCAGACCATATCCTTCCTTGAGGCGGACCTCGCTCAATCGTTCAAATTCAACAAACAAGTGAGACAATTTTTCGTCGGGGATGCCAGGGCCATTATCCCTTACCCAGAAGCGAACGTATCCATCAGGCTGCTCGGTAGCACCTATTTCAACGCGGGGGGGTGTGCCGCCGTACTTGATCGCATTGCTGATGTAGTTCACCCATACCTCTTCGACCCAAGCCTCATGCCCGGCCACCACTGGCCAATGCTCCTGTACCAGCACTTCAGCCTGACGGTCTTGTATTATGCCTTCCAAGCGTTCCCGAGCCTCCTTGACAACCTGGGTCATATCCAGCGGTTGTGTCTGAATGTGGGTCTGCCTCCGAACTGAGGCGAGCAGAAGTAGTGCCTCAACAATATCGCACCCCTTCTTCGCTCCCGCCTCCATGAACTTCAAATAGCGCGCCACATCCTCAGGGGGCAAAGCTCCCCATCCTTCTGCCAGCAAGGCGGCATAGCTGAAGAGCGTGGCAAGTGGGCCTTTGAGATCGTGTGCGACAGTATGGGCGAATGCATCCAGTTCCGCGTTCTGCTCCCACAGTTCCTCAGCCTGCCGTGCCAATTCGGCGTTGGCCGTCCGCAGGTTTCGGTTCAACCTCCGCAAAGCCAGGTGAGTGCGAACCCGAGCCAACACTTCCGGCGCCTGGAAGGGTTTGGTGACATAGTCTACTCCGCCACTGCTAAACGCCTTGAGCTTATTCTCTACATCGCCGAGAGCGCTGATGAATAAAACCGGGATATCTTGTGTACGCTCATCCTCTTTCAACTGCCGGCATACTTCATAGCCATCCATCTCTGGCATAACAATGTCTAATAAGATGAGATCAGGTGGAGCAGCTCGTGCCGCCATAAGGGCATGGGAGCCGTTGCGGACCGCACGAACCCCGTAGCCGTGCTCAGTAAGCATTTGTGACAGCAAACGCAGGTTTTCCAATACATCGTCTACAATCAGAATCTCTTCGTGGGGTTCGCTAGCAACGTGGTTTTGCATTGTCCACTCATGTATCATGGGCTTGATCCAGGGCGACCAGGATAGCACCATAGTCGAAGTTGTACGCCAGTTCGGCGAGGGCAGCAGTCAGGTCCGGTCTTTGTGATCGGATTTGCTCGGCCAGTGCCGCAATCGTAAGTCCGTCTGCTTTAATAGCCGCCTGCCGTAATTCCGAGCGCCATCCGGCAGGGAGAGTTGTCAAATCGAGAGTGTCTGGCCTTTCGGGTATTTGGGCAGAGGATTCTTTCATTTCCTCGTATTCAAACTGCACGCCCAGATGCTTGATGAGCATCTCCGCAATGTCCAGTTGGCAAAAAGGCTTGCCCAAAAAATCGTCGCAACCCTTTGCCAGAACACGCATGTGGTCCTCTTGAAATGCGCTGGCCGTCAAGGCAACGATGATCGTGCTGTGATCCTCTTTCTCTGCCGCCCTGATCTTTTCGGTAGCTTCCAGCCCATCCATGACCGGCATCCGCAGGTCCATCCAGATCAAATGGGGTTGCCATTCTTGCCAGACCCGAACGGCCTCAGCTCCATCTTCTACGCTACGTGCTTCAAAACCCCAGTCAGCCAATAGCTGGGTGAGCATCTCGCGGCCCTCACGGATATCTTCAGCCACCAATAAGCGGTAAGTGGGCTGGCCCGCCGCCAGGGCTACCACCTGGCGGCGGACTTTGGACGAGTGTTGCTCAATTTCGGCCAGCTCCGGCAGTTCAACTTGGATTTCAAACCAAAAACGACTGCCCCGACCAATTTGGCTAGTGACTTTGATCTCTCCCCCCATCATGCTCACAAACTTCTGGCTGATTACCAGCCCTAGGCCGGTGCCACCTGATGTGAGATATCCAGCTTCCGTTTGCACAAAAGCTTCAAAAATGCGCTTCAGGTCTTGCTCCGCGATGCCAATCCCTGTATCGAATACTTCCCATCGCAACCTGCAGTGCCCGCAGGGAACAGTGGCATCAGGTATACTTTTGACATGCAGTCCAACCTGGCCCTCGTGGGTAAACTTGACTGCGTTCCCCAGCAGGTTAATCAGCACCTGCCGCAATTTGCCCCGATCAGTGTGGATATATTGTGGCACATCGGGCGTACACTCGAAGATAAGCGCCAGCCCCTTTTCGCGGGAGCGGAGCTGGAACATGTCCTCCATATCCCTGAGCAGGTGATAGAGATCAAAGGTTTCCTTCACCAGCTCGGTATGCCCCGACTCGACTTTTGTCAGCTCCAATACCTCATTAATGATCCCCAGCAGATGCTCGCCACTGCGCATGATGATTTCTAAGTTTCGACGTTGTGTGGGATTCAGCGCCTCATCCCTGAGCATTAATTCGGAAAATCCGATTATCGCGTTGAGCGGCGTCCGCAGTTCATGGCTCATATTGGCAAGAAAGATGCTCTTGAAACGGCTGGCCGATTCAGCCGCTTCTTTGGCGTGCGCCAGATCGTCGGCCTGCCGCTCTAATTGGTCGGTACGCTCAGACACACGCGATTCCAGGTCAGACACGAGGATATGTAATTCGGATGCCATGGCATTGAAAGAGGCCGTCAAGAGGCCAATCTCGTCATGGTACTGGACCGGCATCTCCACCTGAAAGTTGCCCCTGTCAACCTGCCTCACGCCCTCTAGAAGAACGTTCAACGGCTTACTCAGGGTGAAATGGGAGAAGGTAGGAAAGCCGACCAGCACAATCAGACTGCCTGCCAAGACTAAATGGAATAGCCGCACGTAGAGGGAGTGGAAGGGCTGGCGTACTCGCAAGGAAAAGTTATCTACCAGGCCCGTATGACTGCCGCCAGCGTGTGGCTCATCGGCGGCTAGGTCAATATAAGTGATCTCCCGTTGGTCGATCCCCGGCACGACACCGATCACCCCCAGTATGTCTGAGCTATTGTAGATGCTGGAAGGCATTAGTACGACATCGACATACGTGATGACGAAATCCCCATCCGGGTACAGCGCAACCTGAAAGGTAAACTTTTCTGATTGGCGCAGGCGAGGAACACGATGCCAGGTGATAAATAACGCATCCGGCTCACTCCAGACAAAAACCCCGGCTCCTTCTTCTGAGGTTGCTGAATTCAAATCGGTGTACAAGGCGAGAATAGCGGGGAATGGGCCATAATGAGCCTGCACCCACTCAAACGGTACCGGCGCACCAAAGCTGATCATCCCATCATCGTTCACGTAGAGTTCGTTGTACTCATGACCGTAAAACGGAAAGGTGAAATCAGGGGTCACCACCTGACTACCGCCGTCGCCGATATCCAGACGCGTGCCCAGTTTAGTTTCGTAGGCAAAGTCCACTAAGCTGACGTCATATCCGCCTTGTTCATTGGGCGAAAAATGCACACTGCGTGGCTGGTCGAAAAAAGGATCGGGGGAGAGTGCATTGAGGTAGGGCTGGAAAATGAGCCATCCTACCGTTCCGCCCAAGGAAAGCAGCGCTACCAACATGACCCCCACCAACCGCGCCACGAGCAAGAACATCTCGGGCAAGGTATTCAGATAGACCAGCGCAAGAGCCAACATCGCCACCAGCGGCACCAGCGACAATGCAACATCCCGAGCCTCTTGGGGGATCAGTTTTAAGGTGTTGGCGACTTCAATCAGGCTCAACCCCAAAGTACAGCTGAAGATCAGGGCGAAGGCACGCAATGCTTGAGCCATTTGCCCTTGCGGGTACAACAAAGCTTTCCACCACGTTTGACGGGTATGCTCATTTGACACGTCAATGGCCTGCCGGATCAGCACCACCAGCAGCCACGCTGAGCAAGCAACTAAGAAGTAATCAGAGAAGGGAGGCCGCCAATAGAACATATGCTGGGCCACCACGTTCACGCGGCCAATGGCATACTTTGTTTCCCAGGCAAAATAGAGCAGTGACAGGCCTAGTACAACCCGCGCTTCCCAGATCCGCTGGGGAAGCACTGCCGGAAAGTGATAGGCAAATTGCAACAGAAACACGAAGCCCAGAACAATCAAGGGCATTTGCAAAGCTACGGCATACAGGCGCAGAAAGGGATTCCACGACACGTTTAGAAACGAGGCGATGGCGAAGCCCGCAAGTGCCAAAAAGAAGCCGGCAAGAAGCGCCGTCGAGAGGGCCTGCGCTTCTTGAGAGCGTAGTCTTCGGGTGAGATAAATCAGGTAAACAGCAATGATCAGGCTTAAAGTTGCCTGCGCCGCGTAGCTGGTCGAGGATGGAGTCAGATACCAGGTGGACATAGCCTGCCCTAAACAAACCAAACAAACCCGCCCCGCAAGGCTAGTATATCATGATTTAAGGGGGCAGCTTACGAGCGGCTGGTCATTATGGGCAACTTAGGCGGCCATCTGGGGGGGAGTGGATAAGGTGTGATGGGTATTCGGGGCAGTTGTGAGCTATCCTGCATAGATATCCTCGTAGTTATCCTCTCCCCCCCCCGCCAAAAGGTTGCTGGTGTGACCTATCCCCTGTTATACTCCACCCCTCGTTGATTCCGTTTTCTGAGGTGAAGCGACATGCCCCATGCCTGGGAGCAAGCCATCATTGAGTTCCTGACCAACCTGTTCCAGACGATGGATTGGGGCGGTGTGGTTGCGATCATGGCGCTGGAAAGCGCCAACATCCCTATCCCCTCCGAGGTCACCATGCCGTTGGCGGGCTGGCTGCTGATCCAAGATCGCGGCGGCACGTGGCTTCAGGCGGTCCTGCTGGGCGGATTCATGGGCGGGTTGGGCTGTACCATCGGCAGCGTGATCAGCTACGCGCTGGGCTACTACGGGGGTCGCCCGTTGGTCGAACGCTACGGCAAGTATCTGA
>DAOTYF010000060.1:0-32119 GCA_034434995.1 Anaerolineae bacterium | reverse complement strand
GCCCCCGGCCTCCTCCCCGCTTCGCAGAGAGGGGGGAATACGGTCGGTTGGGGCGCTGCACCAGATCGGGGTGATCGCGCTGCTGACCTTCCACGAGGCGCGGCGGCGCTGGTTGCTGTGGCTCGGCCTGGGCCTGGGGATCGTGTTCGTGGCGTTGTTCGCCACGGGCTTCTACTTCGCTTACCAGGACTATACGCGCAACAACGACGGTATCGCGCAGCGTGCCCTGACCGACGTATTCGCCAATACCTTCCTGATGGCCGGATTATATGTCGTCAACTTCCTGGTGGTTATGATCTCCGTGTTGACCTCAGTCGGTGCGATCTCGTCGGAGATCGATTCGAACACCATCCACACCATCGCTGCCAAGCCGATCCGCCGCTGGCACGTCGTGTTGGGCAAGTGGGCCGGCCTGGCTACCATGCTGACGTTGTACACCGTGCTGATGGCCTCCGGGTTGATGATCGCCACCCTGGCCATCAGCGGCTATGCCCCGCCCAACCCCCTTGGTGGGATCGCCATCCTGATCCTGGAGGCGCTCGCCACCCTCAGCCTGACCCTGTTCGGCAGCTCGCTGCTGAGCACTCTGGCGAACGGGATCGTGGCCTTCATGCTGTATGGGTTGGCCTTCGTCGGGGGCTGGGCCGAGCAGATCGGGGTGATACTCGGCAGCGACACGGCCCAGTACATCGGCATCGCCACCAGTCTGCTGATGCCCAGCGAGGGGCTGTGGCGCTACGCCGCCACGCTGATGCAGCCAACCAATCCGTTGGCGATGGGCGTTACACCGTTCTCGGTGGTCAGCCAGCCGACGCCCGCCTTCGTGACCTATGCGGCGATCTACACGCTGGCGCTGCTGCTCGGCACGATGGCCGTCTTCAGCCGGCGGGACTTCTGAAACACGCGACTGGGGAGGGGGGGCGGCGCGTTTTGCGTTTCTGGCCTGTGCGCTATAATCCCCCCAGCCGGTCGATCTTTCGCCCCGGGAGGAAAGTATGAGTCTTGGCCTGCGACGTGTTCTGGTGTTGGTACTGGCGATAATCGGCGGGGTAGCTGGCGTATTCGCTATCTTCGCGCTACTGAACGCCGTGTATCCCACCGCCTACGTGGACTTGGAGCGCTACGGCACGGTGTACTTCATCCTGACAGCGCTGCCGCTGGGCCTGCTGGTGGGGCTGTGGATGGATTACTTCCTACGCGCTGGCATCATCCCGGAAGTGGCCGAACCAGAGGCCCAGGCGGAGCGGCGCGGCAGGGCCTCCGAGGAATGATCCGCGCCACCCTGCGTGCCCCGGCCTGATGGGGCCGGGGTTTTGATTCCCCAGCAGCCGCAGCGATCAAGCCGCAACCGGCCCCCTTGCACCCCTGCAAACCTGCCGAGCGATTCGGCGCAGGCAACCCCACGCCAGATCACTTTATTGACACGCCCCCGGGGCGGCGCTATATTCAGCGCCGCACACCAGGAGAAGGCACGCCGAAATTAACCCAGTTATCGTGGGTCCCGGCCTCACACCGGGAGCCATCTGCGCCCAGGAGGTCATGCAGGCATCTACCTGTGTGACCTCTGCATTCCAACCATGCGGAGGCAACTGAGAGAATGATCCAGGTCGAAGGGCTGACCAAGTACTATGGGAGCTTTCAAGCCATTGATAGCCTCTCTTTTCACGCCGATGCAGGGGAGATCGTCGGCTTCCTCGGGCCTAACGGGGCCGGGAAAACCACCACCATGCGTATTCTGACCGGCTATATGCCCCCCAGCGAGGGAACGGCGACCATCGCCGGCTTCGACGTGTACGAGCAGTCGCTGGAGGTGCGTAAGCGCATCGGCTACCTGCCGGAGACGGTCCCCCTATACAAAGAGATGACGGTCTGGCAATACGTGAATTACATGGCGGCTTTGCATGGGATGCGCGGGCGGGAACGCGAGGATCGCGTGGAGGAGGTGCTGGATAACGTCGGGATGCTGGATCGGGCCAACAGCATGATCGACAGCCTGTCGAAGGGAATGCGCCAGCGCGTGGGCCTGGCCCAGGCATTGGTGCACCGACCCGATGTGTTGATCCTCGACGAACCGACCATCGGCCTCGACCCGCGACAGGTGCGCGAGGTGCGCGAGCTGATCCGGGAGGTCGGCAAGGAACGCACCATCCTGCTGAGCACCCACATCCTGTCGGAAGTCAGCCAGCTCTGCTCCCGTATTCTGGTGATCAACAAGGGCCGCATCGTGGCCGAGGACAGCCCGGAAACGCTGGCCGCTCGTCTGCAGGGGTCATTGCGCTTCACGGTGCGGGTCGGCAACGCCAGCCCGGACGACGTGGCCCAGGCCGTGCGCGAGATCAAGACCGTCGTTGAGGCGCATCCCACTGACCGGGGCGTCGAGGTGACCAGCGCCAAAGATGCTGATGCCCGGCCTGCGGTGGCCGCTGCCATTGTCGGCAAGGGTTGGGACCTGCTGGAGCTCCAGCCGATGGGCATGACGATGGAAGATATCTACCTCCAACTGACCACCGAAGACGAAGTGGTCGAGGAAGAAGAGGAGGCACGCTAAATCGATGGAAGACTTGACTCGGTCGCTCCATACGCTGTGGACGATCTTCAAACACGAATTCCGCCTGTATTGGATCTCGCCCATCGCCTATCTGGTAGGTGGGGCGTGGTTGCTGCTGAGCGGGTTCTTTTTCTCGGTATCGCTGGCGCAGTTCAACCAAAGCGGCGGTTTCTTCTTCGGCGCGAGCGAACCCAGCCTGATTGGCACCTTCTCCCCTATGACGTTCCTGATCATGTTCCTGGCCCCGGCGCTGACCATGCGGTTGGTGTCGGACGAAATCCGCAGCGGCACGCACGAGCTGCTGCTGACCGCGCCAGTGAGGGACTGGGAGGTGATCGTCGGCAAGTGGCTGGGGGTGTGGGGGGCCTTCACGCTGATCCTGCTGTTGACCCTGCCCTACGCTTTTCTGCTGGTCTGGCGAGGCACGCCCGACCAGGGCATGATGATCACCGGCTACCTGGGGTACTGGCTGTGGACCGGAACCATGCTGGCAATAGGGGTGCTGGCCTCGGCGCTGACGCAGTATCAACTGGTGGCCTTCATGATCGGCGAGGCCATCGCCTTGGCGCTGTTCCTGGCGGATCGGGTCGGGATTCTGATCACCCAGCCGGTCATCAGCGAGGTGTTTAACCAGCTTACCTTCTCGGCCCATTACCGCGACACGATGCTCACCCGGGGCCTGATTGAAGCGGTCGATCTGGCTTATTTTATCGGCCTGATTGCCATTGCCCTGTTTCTCGCCACACAGGTACTCAGCATGAGGAGGTGGCGTTCGTGAACGAACGACTTGATATCCGCATCAACCGCGACGTGGCCCGCTGGGTGGCGCTGGGCGTCGGGCTGGTGGCGTTGCTGGTGTTTGCCGTGGCCATGATCGTGATCCCGACGCCCAAGTTCGGGAACCCGGTCAGCTACGTTTCGCTGGCGGTGGCCGCGCTGGGGATCATCGGCTTCATCCTGCTCGACCCCGATGCCATCGCCAAAGCGATCACAGGACGCACGGGGCAGCAAGCGGTGATCACCCTTCTGATGACCATCGGCTTTGTGGCACTGGTCGTGGTGGCCTACTACATCCTGTACCAGCTTGCGGAACAGGGGAAGATCACCCCCTGGGATTTGACCGAAGGGCAGAAGTACCAGCTCCACGAGGCGACGATTGAATTGCTGGAAGGGCTGGAGGAGCCGGTGCACGTCACCGGGTTTTATGCCCAGACCAACCGCAGCAGCCGCGACGAGGCCGAGCTATGGCTCCAACAATATGCACGCTACAGCGATGGCCTGGTGACGTGGGAGTTCGTTGACCCCGACCGGAACCCCGGCGAGGCCACCCGGCTGGGCGGGCGCGAGGGGGTCCTGATCTTCGAGCAGGGCGACCGCACCGCTGAGGCTAGCTTTGCCGACGAATCCAACCTGACCGGTGCACTGCTGCGGGTCACGCTCGGCGACCCGGTGGCAGCCTATGTGTTGACCGGCCATGGCGAGCGCAGCATCGATGACTTCGCGGACGCGGGATTCCAGCAGGCTAGCGACCTGCTGGAGCGCGGCAATTACAGAGTCGAGGCGCTGAACCTGTTGGAAACGGGCAGCGTGCCGGAGGATGCCGCCGTGGTGATCGTGCCCGGCCCGACGGCCCAGTTTGCCCAGCAGGAGATGGACGCCCTAAACGAATACCTGAACAGCGGCGGTTCGGTGCTATTCCTGATCGACCCCGGCACGGGCGGCGGGTCGCTGGGCAGCGGCGTGCTGTCAGTGGACTACAGCCCCGATGGTTCACAGGTGGTCACCGCTGGGGCCGACGGCACGGCTCGCGTCTGGAGCACCACCGCCGCCAGCGTGACAGAGCAACTGGTGCTGCGCGGCCACACTAGCGATGTGGTGGATGCCGTCTTCTCGCCCGATGGCCGTCGCATTGTCACCGCCGGGGCCGATCGCACGGTGCGGGTGTGGGACGCCACCCGTGGGGAGGAGATCGGGCGGCTCGAAGGCCAGACGGGGGCCGTGTGGCGGGTGGCTTACTCGCCAGATGGCCGGTTTATTGCCAGCGCGGGGCAGGATCAGGTGATCAATGTATGGGATGCTGAGACGTTTGAGCCTGCCCCCTACTCGCCGCTGGCGACGGTCGTGCCGTTGTTCGGCCTGACCTTCTCGCCGGATGGCTCCCTGCTGGCCGCTGGGGGAGGGCGGATGCAGGGCGCCTTGACCGGCCAGGTCTTCGTCTGGGATGTGGCGACCGGCCAGACCCTCATCGACCAGACCCTGCACACCAATCTGGTGGCGGACATCGCTTTCTCGCCGGATGGTTCAGAGTTGCACAGCGTGGCAGTCGATGGCACAGAGGGCACGCTCGATCTCGCCAGCGGTCAGGGCAGCAGCGTGACCCTGTACCCCGACCTGGGCATCACGGCGATTGCCATCAGCGGCGACGGCACGACGTTCCTCGGCCTGGGTGATGGGTCGATCCACGTCCGCGCGGCGGATGCCACCTCAACCGCTGACGATATCGTGCTGAGCGGGCACACCAGCCAGATATGGGATATCGCCGTGGCGCCGGATGGCGCGGAGGTCGCCTCGGCGAGCCGCGACGGCGACGCCCGCATCTGGAATCTGGCTGATCAGAGCACGCGGCTACGCCTCACTGGCCACGCGACCGGTGACCCACTGCTGACCTATCTGGCTACGCAGTGGGGCATCCAGGTGAATGATGACGTGGTGGTAGACCTATGGACCGCGCAAGAGTTCGACCAACTAACACCGGTCATTACCAGCTTTGACGCCCTCTCGCCGATCACTCAGCCGTTGAGCGAATCGCAAGCACGTGCCTTCCTGATCGACGCTCGCAGCGTCCAGGCCACCGCCGCGCCCCCTGCCGATGTGACCGTAACTTCGTTGGCCTTCACCACCCCGCCGATCAGCGGCCAGATCGCCTCGTGGTCAGAAAAGAACCTGCTGGCTGCCTCACAGGGGAGCATCCAGTACGACCCCAATGAGGACATTGCGGGGCCGGTTGCGGTTGCCATCAGCGCCGAGAACGCCGCTACCGGCGGGCGAGTGGTCGTGGTCGGCGACGCTGACTTCGCCAGCAACAATGCCCTGTCCCGCACCGTATATGGCAATGGCTCGCTGCTGCTGGAAGCTGTCAACTGGCTGGCGAGGACGGATCAGGGGATCGATCTGCCGCCGCGCGATTTCAGCATGGCGACATGGGATGAGCCACTGACCCCAGTCGGGTTGGCGCTGGTGCAGATCAGCGTGACCTGCCTAGTCCCGCTGGCCATGATCGTGGTCGGGGGGATCGTGTGGTTTGTGCGGCGGCGGAGGCGCTAGGAGGCAGGATATGAATCGCAACGCGCGGTTGACCGGAGCGCTGGTCATTGTCATCCTGGCGCTGGCGCTGGTCCTGGTGGCGATCTTCATCGTCCAACCTGCCGACAACGATAACGCAGCCAGCACGGACGAAGCGGAGGCTCTACCTGGCCCTCTGTTCCCAGACATCGAGTTCGAGGAGGTGGTAACCTCGTTTCGCGTCACGGATAATCAGACCGGGGCGACCGTCGCAGCATCCGTGAGCGGCGAAGGCGAGGAGGCCGTCTGGAGCATTGACGAAGCCCCAGAGGGCACAGACACCGGCCTGGGCGTGGACGAGCAAAGCATCCGGCTCAACGTGGCCCCGCTGACGACGATCAGGCCCAACCGGGTGCTCAGCGAGATCGAGTCGCTGGGCATCTACGGCCTGGAGGAGTCGCGCTACACCATCGAGTTCACCACCAGCGGCGGCAGAACGTACCAGATGGACATCGGGTCGCAGAACCCCGGCGGCTCGGCCTACTATGTCCGCGTCCCCGGCTCAACGGAGGTGTACCTGATCCCGGTGTACTCTCTGGACTCGCTGCTGCGATACGTGGAAACGCCACCCTTCGTCCAGCCGACGCCCGATCCGAACATCACACCGAGCGCGACCCCGGCGGAGGGCGACGGGTGACCCGATCCTTCCCCTCGCGCTGACGAAGAAAGGGGGCGACCAGCCGGTCGCCCCTACTCTTCCCTGACCTCCGCCTGCACCTGTATCTCGCCCGCGTTCTGGAACACCAGAGTGAGGGTGACGGTCTGGCCCGGCTGAATGTCGGCGTTCATGCCGATGAACATGACGTGGTAGCCGCCCGGTTCCAGCACGGCGCTGCCCCGCGCCGGGATGGGGATCGATTCAACAGGCTGCATCCCCATCATGTCGCCTTCCATCTCCATGGTCTGGTGAAGCTCAACCGTTTCGGAGATGTCGGCTCGGACGGCGATAAGGGCGTCGTCCTGGCCGGTCTGGTTGCGGATCACCATGTACCCGGCCCCGTTACCTGCCTGCATGGGGGAGGGCCGCACCCAGGCATCCTCCACAACAATCCCCTCGCCGCCTGCTGAGCACGCGGCCAGCGCGGTGGCGACTCCCGCCAGTAGCAGCCACCATTGGATGGACTTCTGAATGTGCTTCACGGAACTCTCTCCCTCAAGAGAAAATGTAGGTCACTCGCCATATCCTGCGGCGCGGCCCCAGCATGAAGCCGCAACCGCAGATGTCCGGCGCGATCCACCACGAAGACCGACCCCGTGTGCGCCAGCCTGTACGATCCAGCCGTCTCCTGCTCAGAAATCACCGTCACGCCGAAGCGGTCGTAGACGGATTGGAGCTGATCCGGTGCGCCGTACAAACCGATGAAGGCAGGGTCAAAAGCGGCGAGATAGGTCACCAGCCTGTCTGGTGTATCCACATCGGGATCGACGGTGACGAAGGCAACGACGACCTCCCGCCCCTGATCGCCCAAGGCTTGCAGAGTGCGGTGAAGATCGTACAGGGTTGTGGGGCACACGTCAGGGCAGGAGGTATAGCCGAAGTAGAGGGCCACAACCTGGCCTCGGTAGTCAGCCAGCCGGAACGTCCCGCCATCGGCGCGGGGCAGGCTGAAGTCGATGGCGACAGGTTCGTCGTACAGCGTCCCGTGATAGTGCGGCGTCACAGCCATCAGGGCTAGCGGCACGAGCACAAAAGCAATGGCGGCGAAGGCCACCAGCCCTCCGCCGACGAGCAGAGTCCGACGGTTCAACCGGGGTTCGTCCATCGCAGCCATGCTTGTCCGTGCCGAGCTTCACAAACGAAGGTAGCGCAAACAGGGCGTTGCTGCAAGCCGATGGCCCGATGGCGCAATGAGAGTGAATAGGACATACCCCGTTGCTTTACGAGATGGGCAGCTCGAACCAGAACCGCGACCCGCGCCCCACCTCAGACTCCGCACCTATCGTCCCACCGTGCAGTTCGACCAGATAGCGGGCAATCGCCAGCCCCACCCCCGAGCTGCGTTCACTGCCAGTCGGCAGGTTGCTAAGCTGCCTGAACTCCTGGAATAGCAGGGGGACTTCGTGGTCGGGGATGCCGGGGCCGTTGTCCTCCACCTCCACGCGCAGGCGATCCCCGGCGCGAAGAACACGGGTGGCGACTCGGGCCCCCGGTGGGCTGAACTTGATCGCGTTGCCGATCAGGTTGTGGAGCACCTGAGTCAGCCGTGCCGGATCAGCGGCAACAGCCGGCAGGTCGGGCTGACTCTCCGTGCTCAGCGTCACCTCTTTCTCCTGAGCATAGCGCTGAAACTGCTCGACCGACTCCGCAACCAGGTCCTGGAGCAGGACGGGCTGGGTATCCAGGCGCAGCCGGCCATCCTTGAGGGCGCGTAGGTCGAGAAAGTCCTTGATGATGGACTGCATCGTCTGGATAGCGCGGCGCACGTTTGCGACGATCTCAGCGTTTTCTGCCGGGTCGTGGGAAGCGAACATCGGGTCGGAGAGCAGCTCGATGCCAGTCTGGATGACATTCAGGGGGTTCCTGAGATCGTGAGCGGCGATCTTGAGGAACTGGTCCTTGAGCACGTCCAGGCTTTCAAGTTGGGCAATGTGTTGGAGGTGAAGCTGCTGGAGTCGTCTCAGTTCCAACTGGGTCAGCACCCGCGCGGTAAGGATTTCGAGTTGGGCGGGCTTGGCGACGAAGTCGTTTGCGCCCAGTTGGAGGGCAAAGACGATGGTTTCCGTATCGTCTTCGACGCTCAGCATGATCACCGGCAGATCGGCGCTGGAGTAGTCGGCGCGCACCGCCTGGAGCACTTCCAGGCCGGTCTTGCCCGGCATACGCACATCCAGCAGGATCAGATCGGGGGGTTGGTTGCTGACCGCCTCCAATGCCTCGATGCCGTTGGCCGCCGTGATGACGCTGAACCCCTGGTTCGCCATGCAATCCACCAGTGTCCGGCGCACCTGCTCATCGTCATCGACGATCAGGATGCGGGGAGTTACAGGGGGCGCGGCCATCTGGGCAGTTACCTGAACAGTTTCCATGTAGGGTGGGGTGGTTGAGCCAAAAAACAACCTCGATTCTAACGCTGTTAGAATCTATTGTACGACAGTCCTGGCGTTAAGGCACTCCCCCAAGAGAACTACTTCGACAGGCTGCCTGCTGTGTGGTACACTGTGGTGTGCACGCACCGGGAAGGCGCGCGGATGCGTGCATTTTGATGAAGGCTGGGCGGAGCGCTCTACGCCACACTGGCTCTGGCAGCCGCACCCTCGCGCCCCAGAGGTGAATCCGTTGAACCACCCCTCATCCAGCGCCGACGCCTCCCCCTACGTCGGCTCGATTGCGCCGCACGGCGGAACGCTGGTCAGCCGCCTGCTGCGCGGCGACATGGCCGACTCGACCCGCGAGATGGCCCGCAGCCTGAAGACCGTGATCCTTTCTCCCATGAACGTCTCCGACCTAGAGCTGATCGCCACCGGCGCGCTCAGCCCGCTGACCGGCTTCATGGGGCCGGATGATTACCGTAGTGTCGTTCACGAGATGCGCCTCGCCAGCGGCCTGGTGTGGGCGATCCCTGTCACCCTGCCGGTGGATGCGGCGACCGCTGCCGGGGTCCGCGCCGGGCAGTCGGTGGCGCTGGCTGAGCGGCTTCCCGATGGCAGCAGCCACCTGATGGGCGTGCTAGAAGTTTCCGATAAGTACACCTACGATAAGACCACCGAGGCGGAGCAAGTCTACCGCACCACGGACGATAAGCACCCCGGTGTCAAGCGGTTGTACGGCCAGGGCGAAGTGTTGCTGGCGGGCGACGTGTGGGTGTTCGACCTGCCGGAGGCCGCCCGTACGGAGTTCCCGGAGCTGCGCCATACCCCGGCCCAGACGCGCCGGATGTTCGCCCAAAACGGCTGGCGCAAGATCGTGGCCTTTCAGACCCGCAACCCCATCCACCGCGCCCACGAGTACATCCAGAAGACCGCGCTGGAGATCGTGGATGGGCTGTTCCTGCATCCCCTGGTGGGCGAGACCAAGCCCGATGACATCCCAGCGGATGTGCGCGTGGCGAGCTACCAGGCCATCCTGCGCGACTACTACCCCGCCGACCGGGTGTTGCTGGGCGTGTTCCCGGCGGCCATGCGCTATGCCGGGCCGCGCGAAGCCATCTGGCACGCCATCGCCCGCAAGAACTACGGCTGCACTCACTTCATCGTGGGCCGCGACCACGCCGGTGTAGGCAACTACTACGGAACCTACGACGCGCAGCTCATCTTCGATCAGTTCAGCCCCGCCGAGATCGGCATCATCCCCCTGGCCTTCGAGCACACCTTCTATTGTAAAAAATGCGGGGCCATCGTCAGCGCCAAAACCTGCCCCCACGATCCCTCCCATCACGTGCTGCTATCCGGGACACAGGTGCGGGAGATGCTGGCGCGCGGGGAGATGTTGCCGGAGGAATTCACCCGGCCTGAGGTCAGCCGGGTGCTGATCGATGGGCTGCGCCGCAAGGCCGAAGACGGGCAGAATGGCAGGTGACCCGCTCCCGCCCTCTCGGGTGGCGAGCATCCGGGCAGAACCGGAGACGGGTCCCATAAGGCAGGTTACCGATGTTCAACTTTCTGAAACGCAAACCGGCTGACCGCAAGTTCCTGGTGATCGGCCTGGACTGTGCCGCGCCGGAGCTGGTGTTCGATAAGTTCCGGGACGAGCTACCCACTCTCCGCAGCCTGTACGAGGGTGGAATCTACGGCGAGCTGGAGTCGTGCATTCCCGCCATCACTGTCCCTGCGTGGTCGGTGATGATGGCGAGCAAAGACCCCGGCACACTGGGCATCTATGGCTTCCGCAACCGGCGCGACTACAGCTATGACAATCAGGTGATCGCCACCGGTGCAATGGTCAAAGAGCCGCGCGTGTGGGACATTCTGGGCGAGGCGGGCAAAAAAGTGGCCTTGATCGGCGTACCGGGGACGTTCCCGGTCAGGCCGGTCAATGGCGTGATGACCGCCTGTTTTCTGGCCCCCTCGGTGGAGAGCGAATTCACCTTCCCTCACGAACTGCGCGACGAGATTCTATCCGTCGCGCCGCGCTACGCGGTGGACGTGGCGAACTTCCGCACCCCCGATAAGGACTGGCTGGTGCAGCAGTTATGGGATATGACCGAGATGCGTTTCAAGGCCCTCAACCACATGATGGAGACCTACCCCTGGGACTACTTCATGTGGGTCGAGATGGGCGTGGATCGCATCCATCACGGGTTGTGGTCGTATATGGACCCTGGCCACCGGCGCTACCAGCCGGGCAACAAGTACCAGGACACCATCAAGGAATACTACAAGCTGATCGACGCCCAACTGGCCCTGATGCTATCCCGGATTGATGACAGTACGATGGTGCTGGTCGTGTCCGATCATGGCGGCAAGAAGATGGACGGCGGGATCGCGATCAACGAGTGGCTGTGGCGCGAAGGCTACCTGGTGCTGGTCGAACCGCCCCCCGAAGACGTGTTTGACGAGCAGGGCAACCGCGTGCTGACCCCCTTCACCAAGGTCGAGATCGACTGGGAGAAGACCCGCGCCTGGGGTGCGGGTGGCTACTATGGGCGGGTTTATCTGAACGTCGAAGGCCGCGAGCCGCAGGGTGTGGTAAAGCGCTCGGAGTACGAGGCCCTGCGCGACGAGCTGATCGCACGCTTCATGGCGATCCCCGATCACCTGGGCAGGCCGATGGATACGCGGGTCTACAAGCCGCAGGAGATCTATCGGCGGGTGCGCAACGTCGCGCCCGACCTGATCGTGTACTGGGATAACCTGAACTGGCGCTCAGTCGGCAGCTTTGGGCATGGTGGTGTGCACACCTTTGAGAACGACACCGGCCCCGATGATTGTAACCACGCCTCAAACGGGATGTTCATCCTGTACGACCCCCGCGCCCCTGGTTCCCATCGGGAGGTACAGGGCCGCCAGATCATGGACGTGGCCCCTACGATCCTAGAGCTGATGGGAGTCAAGCCGCCCGCCGATATGCAGGGTCGGCGGCTGGTGGGGGATTGATCCCTTCTAACCACACGCCGGTTCTGCCTGCCCCCTGCGTAGGGCGGCAAAGAACCGGCAGGCAAACGCCCATGAGCGAACCCCTTCCTTCTCAGGACAAGGCCAGGCCCGCTGCCTGGCCTTTCTGGTATTGGCTGGCAGCGATAGGCGCGCTGGGGCTGCTGGCGCGGATGCCCGTGGTGGCCGCGATTGCTGCCGAGCCGGATCGGGCGATCCTGGCCTCCGATAGCTGGGGATACCTCGAGCTGGGGCAGCGGCTGGCAGTGATGGGGCGCTTTAGCTCCACTGCGCCGGAGTTCACGCCAGAGGTGGTCAGGACGCCGGGCTACCCAGCGCTGATCGCGCTACTGGCCCTGGTCGGCGGCCCGCAGCCGATCCTTCCGCTGGTAGTGGCTCAGGCGATCCTCGGCGCGGGGATCGCGGTCGGAGTGGTTCTGCTGGGCAGGAAGCTGTTTGGTGTGCCGGCGGGCATCCTGGCGGGGGCGCTGTATGCGCTGGCCCCGATCTCCATCATCATGACCGGCTTCATCTACGCCGAGACGCTGTTCGCGGCCTGGCTGGTTGGGGGGGCGTTGCTGGCGATCCACGCCCCTGACCGTGACCGGTTTGCGCTGAGTGTGGCGGGCGGGCTGGCCTTCGGGCTGGCAACCCTGACTCGGCCCATCGGTCTACCGCTGGCTCCGCTGCTGGCGTCGATTCCGGTGACCTCATCACCCTCCCCTTCAGGCGCGGCAGGGGGGAAGGTGGGACGCGGACTCCGGCACGCGGCGGCGTTGCTGGCAGGATTCCTGATCGTCGTCGCGCCCTGGATGGCCCGCAATGCGGCCTACGGGGGGCGCTTCAGCGTCTCCGCCATTAGTGACATCAACCTATTCTACTACAACGCAGCCAGCCTGGAGGCTCACCGGCTGGGCCTCTCCATTGACGAGGCGCGGTCGCTCATGGATCGGCGGTTGGCCGCCCAGCCGCCAGTGGAGAGCGGCTGGCCCGGCGAACAGGCAGGCAGGCTAGCCCGCCAGGTGATCCTGGCCCACCCGCTGGCCTTTGCCTGGTACAACGGCCTCGATGCGCTGAACGGACTGCGGCCCGGCTTCAGCTTCCTGCTGAGGCTGGTGGACGGCGAAGCCCCCGTTTCGTTGGAATCGCTGCGGACTGCCCTTGGGCAACCTGCCCCGATCCTGCTGATCGAGCTTGTGATGCTCGCCTACGTGGTGCTGCTGGTCGTGGGCAGCGCCATCGGGCTGCTGGCGCTGATCAGGCAGCGGGAATGGCGGGCCATCGTGCTGCTGGGGCTGATCCCGGCATGGCTGCTATACCTGCCGGGGCTGGCCTCCAACGCCCGCTTCCGCGCGCCGGTTGAGCCGCTGCTGGCCATCCTGGCGGCAGTAGGGCTGCTGACGGTCGGGCGGCTGGCTCGAAGCCGTCGGCGAGAGATCAGGGCAGCCGGATGATCGTCAGCACCAGTGGGATCGCCAGCGCGCTGGCGACGGTCGTCCAGAAGACCAGCCGCGAGGCCAGGTCGGCGCTGCGATCGACCTCTTTCGCCAGCACGTAGACGTTGACGGCGGTGGGCAGCGCCGCGCCGACGATCAGCGGCCCGGCGATGGGCGCAGCGAAGCCGAACAGTCGCACCATCAGCGCGGCCAGCAGCGGCGAGGCGGCAAAACGCAACCCCATCACCCCCAGAATCGAGCTGCCGTCCCCGGCAACGGGACTCTGAGAGAGCTGCACGCCGAGGGTCAGCAGGGCTACTCCCACAAAGCCGCCCATCAGGTAGTCTAGCACTGCCGCGAGTGGGCTGGGCATGGCGAGATGCAGTCCGCGCATCACCAACCCCAGCACCAGCGCGTAGAGCGCGGGGTACTTCAACACCTGGGCTACGGTTGCCCGCAGCCCGGTCTGTTGCGCCCCGACGAACAGCACCAGGCCAATGGAGAAGAACAGCAGCGCGTGCACCGCCAGCACCAGGCTGATCACGCTGACCGCTTCCTCGCCGAAGGCCAGCAGCATCAGCGGGATGCCGTAGATGCCTGCATTGTAGAATACGGAGCCAAGCGTCAAGACAGGGCGGTTGGCTGCCAGAGGGCGCAGCGAGAACAGGCCGATGGCCAGGATCGCCATGCCGGTGTGGTGCGCCAGCGCGTACAGCGCAATGCGGGCGATCTCCCCGCCGCTGAGGCTGGATTGGTACGCTGTGTTGAAGATCACCACCGGCGTGAAAACGTAGAAGTTCAGCCGGTTCAGGGTCTGCACGTCCAGCTTGAAGGCCCGATCTAGCACAACTCCAATCCCCATCAGCGCAAAGAGGGGGAGGACAATGGTCAGCACAATGTCAAGTAGCATACGCAGGTATCGGGTGGGGCAGAGTTTGGGCCGAAAACTCTTTCGGCCAAGCACTGAGGCCAGTGGTACGTCGAGAGTACCGGGGAAGGTCGTGTGTGTCAACCTCCTGTTTGTTGTCCAGCGCAAGCCTATCGCCAGGGCATGAACCCGATAACCGGGAGCGGATCGTTCGTCTCCATCGCCTCGGCCCCCTCCACTTGCGATGATCAATCCGGCTTTGCGCCTACCCGAAGGAGGGAATGGCCCTCTCGCGTGGAGGGGGCCGGGCGGTAGCGCTGTTAGGCCAGCCTCGCCTCGAGCGCGATCTCGATGCTGGGGTTCAGGGCGTTGGAGATCGGGCAACCCTGCTTGGCGGCCTCGGCCAGCTTCTGGAACTGGGGCGCGTCGATGTCTGGAACCTGCGCCTCGCTGACGAGGTGCACCTTCACAATCCGCCAACCTGGCTCCAACTTCTCGAAGTGGACGTGGGCGGTAGTCTGGATGCGGGTCGGAGGAAAGCCTGCGTTGGTGAGCTGGGAAGAAAACGCCATCGAAAAGCACCCGGCATGTGCGGCGGCGATCAGCTCCTCCGGGTTAGTCCCGGCGGCCTCCTCAAAGCGCGATGACCAGGTAAACGGCCCTTCGTAGGCCCCGCTGCTGAGCTTCATCGTGCCCTGGCCCTCTTTCAGCGTCCCTTCCCAGACGGCGTTGGCTGTGCGAATAGCCATAAGAAAGTTGCCTCCTTTGCGTGGTGCGCGAATCTGACGCTGATTATAGCGGCCCGCCGATCAACATTTCAGCCTCTCAGCACTCAGCACTCGGAACTCAGAACTCAGAACTTCATCTCGGGCATGTCGCGGCCTCGCCGCCGAATACGGCCCAGGCCCCGACCGCCGCCCACCGATCCGCATCCACCAGTGGGGTGACCCACTCGCCCTGCCGCACCGCCACCACCTCATAGCCGGCAATGGTACTGGTTCCGGGGACGCACACCGGCAGCAGCCCGTAATCCGCCACGCGCGGCTCAGATGGATCGAGCACCAACACCTGACGCGGCGACTCGATCAGCGCAGCGGGGTCAAGCGCGGGGGCGGCGCTGGCCCATGATCGGTAGCCCGGCTCCGGGCCGGGCGGGGGATCGATCTCCGGCGGGGTCACCGCGCTGAACCCCGGGACTTCTTCCAGAAAGGCCAGATAGCGCACGGCCCAGCTATAGTAGAAGGCCGCCGAGTTGGGGTGCGGCATCAGCAGCCACGCGCCAGGCTGCGCCTCGGCGATGAGCGCCCGCCCGTTAGCCTCGAACTCCGTCCGCTGGCTCTGATCGACCAGCCACCAGCTATTGAGCGCTGCCCCCAGCAGCGCCAGCGCCGCCAGGCCCAGCAAGCTGGGGGCGAGTGTGCGTTCTCTCCAGCGCGTCATTCTTGCAAGGCTGCGGCGCTTGGCCAGCCAGCCCCACACCTGCACCGCCCCCTCTGCGATCAGGGGCGCAAACAGCACGTAACACGGCGTCAGGAAGTCATGCCAGTCGGGGATGGCGTAGGCGATCACGAAGATGTGCTCGGCCAGGATGCCCCACACCAGCAACCACGCGATCCGCGCCTGGCGACGGAACAGCTCCCACAGCCCGACGATCCCCAGTGCATAGCCCCATGGCATGAACTGGGTGTTGAACTGCCCAACTGACTCCGGCAGCCGCGCCAGGATGTCGCGCTTGGGCAGCGCAAAGTAGGCGTGCCGGAACGCGCCGCCGATCAGGTACGAGGGTAGGGCCGCGTTCGAGGGGCAGAAGTTGCAGAACGGCGGGTCGGCCGCGACGCGCAGCGGGATGACCCCGTATTGCAGCGCCGATAGCAGAACGATAGTCGTCACGACGGCGAGATGGCGCGGGCGCAGCAGCATCGTCCGGTCGGTGATGGCGACCGTATATAGGAAGGCGGGCAGCAGCAGGATCATGGTTAGGTGGTTGCCGAAGCTCAGCGCGTAGACGATCACCGCTGCCCAGAATGCCCCAGGCCGCCGAGTCTGGCTCCACACCAGCAGCAGGTACGCCGTCAGGGCGACGTACAATGCGTTGAGCGCGTATAGCTCGGCCACGCTGGCCTGATACCAGACTCGTGGCGCGCTGGCGAGGCTCAGGGAGGCGAGAGCGCTGGCGATCAGCGCCGCGACCTCCCGGCCCGGTCGGCGGATCAGGCGGTAGGCCAGCAGGAAAGTGATGCCGACGGTCGCCGCGCCTGCCAATGCCGACAGCAGGTTGAGCCGGTAAGCCGGATTTGGCCCCGGCAGGGCGAGCATCGCCAGCTTGCCCAGCAGGAGGTACTGCGGGCTGCCCGGCGGGTGGATCACCCCGTCCACCAGCACGGCGATCTGTAGCTCCATGCTGTCCAGCGATGGCCCCACACCGGGGTGCAGCGTGCGGAGGTAGAGATACAGGGCTGTGAGCGTCACGACCCCCGCGCCGAGAATCGAGGCGCGGCGGGGAAGTTCGGTGGCATCAACGGGCACGGCTTGTCTCCTGAGGGGTCATCTCGGTACGGACGGGGCGCTGGCGCACCCCCTGTCTCCCGCCAGCCCGCAGGTGGGCGGCGATCACAGGGCCGGGGATAGGCGGCGGCGAACAGCGCCCCACAGCAGGTGAATCTCTTCGACGCGGAACAGAGTGATCAAGCCGAGGTAGACCCCGCCGCCGAACGCGGCAGGAACGGCCACGGAGAGCACCTCCGCCAATCCCCCGCCCGCCGGGAAAAGTGTCTCGACCCCTGCCAGCGCGCCGTAGGTCGCCAGCCCCATGCCCGAAGAAGCGAGTAGCGTCCAGCCGGTGGCTCGCCTCACGCCGTGCCGGGCCATCCCACCCAGCCGCCGCCGCAAAACCCACCACGACGCGATTGTGTGCAGCAGCAACTTGAACGAGTCAGCCGCCATCAGGCTGAACAGGCCCAGGACGGGCAGCAGCGCCACCGTCACGATCAGATAGGCTAGGATCGTGCCCACACCGATCAGGGAGGGCGTCAAGGTATCCTGGCGTGCGTAGAAGGCGAACACCAGCAGCAGATCGACTGCCGCAAAAGGCAGCCCCAGCAGGTAAAACTGAAGCGCCAGCGAGGTCATGCGCGTATCGAAGGCAAGGAAGTCGCCGTGTTCGTACAGCAGAGCGACGGTCGGGCGCGCCAGGATGAACAGGCCGACCGTCGCGGGAACCATCAACACATTGACCAACCGGATGCCCTGCGCCAGCGTGCTAACGAATGGCTCATGGCTGGCGTCGGGGCCGCTGGCGCGTTCATGGGCCGCCTGCGCGGACAGAGTAGGCAGCACAGCGAACGACACTGCCAGCGCCACGAGTCCCTGTGGAAGCTGGCGCAGGTAAGTTGCGTAGCTCAGCCACGAGATGCCCCCTTCGCCCGTGCGGGAGGCGATGTTATAGCTGAACGTGCGGCTGATCACGATGTCTACGATCAGGCCGAGGGCAATCGGCAGGTAGAGCAGGGCCACCCGCCGCAGGCCGCTGTGGCGCAGGGAGAGGGTGAAGACCAGACGCGCATCGCGCAGGCCAGGAAGCTGGAGGATCACCTGGAGGATCGCGCCGACCAGCAGCCCTACTGCCATCGAAGCCACGTCCCAACGCTCGTGTAACAGCAGTGTCAGGGTGACGATCCCGGCGTTGAACACCGCCGCGGTGAAGGCCGGATAAGCGAACCGCTTCAGCGCGTACAGCAGCCCGGAGAGCACCCCCGACAGGCTCAGAAACAGCACCGCCGGGACGGTGATCCGCAGCAACCGGGCCGAGAGATCGAGCACCTCCGGCGTCGCGCTGGGGCTGAGGAGGAACGCTACCTGCCGGGCAAAGACCTCGACGATCAGGGTGAAAGCTGCCATGACAACAACGGTCAGGCTGAGGATCACGCTGACCAACCGCCATAGCTCGTCACGCTTCCCGGCGGCGTACTCGCTGAACACCGGGACGAGCGAGCTGTTGATCAACCCGCCCACCAGCAGGTCGTATAGCATGGTCGGGACGAGGGTGGCAACGGTGAAGGCATCCACTGCGCCGCCCGCGCCGAAGTAGTGGGACTTGGCTGTTTCGCGCGCCAGGCCGAGGGCCCGGCTGGCGATGTTGCCCAGCGAGATGATCGACGCCGAGCGCGCGATCCTTTCCGTCTCGTGCGGGGCTTGGTCAGCAATCGATTCGAGGGGGGACGCAGGGGCGGTTCCCTCGCCGGGGGCGGTCTCAACGGTCATCGGCAGTATAGCGCGGGATTGTACAACGGTGGGCAGCGGCCAGCAATCCAGGCCACTCTGCCCATCGGGGCCAGTATGGGGCAGGCCGAGTATAGGTTATACTTCTGATCATGACGGCACACAACGTGACTGCCCTGGTGGAGTGGGTGGCCGCGCTGCCCGGATCGGAGACGCTGTTCAACCCGTACTCGCTGGACGATCCCGGCGGGGCGATCCGGCGAGCGAACCTGGCACGCTATCTGGAGGACATGCACCGGCGGCAGCCGCGTGTGCTGATGGTGTTCGAAGCGCCGGGCTATCGCGGTTGCCGCTGGTCGGGCATCCCGGTGACCAGCGAGCGGATCATGCTGCGCGGGATTGCGCGCTGGGGGCTGTTTGGCGACGGCTACCGCGCCAGCAGCGGCCAGCCGGAGGGGGTCGCCGAGATGACGGCCACGATCCTGTGGAGCGCGCTGATCGAGCACGCCGTCGAGCCGCCGCTGATCTGGAACAGCGTGCCGCTGCACCCTCACCAGCCCGGCCAGCCGATGAGCAACCGGCCACCCACGCTCGAGGAGCAGCGGATGGGGGCGGGACTCATGGGGCCGGTCATGGAGGCGTTCGGCTGCGCGACCGTGCTGGCAGTCGGCAGAACGGCTCAACGAGTGCTGGCCGAGCAGGGGATCGCCGCGATCCCGCTGCGACACCCCTCCCAGGGGGGCAAGCCGGAGTTTGTGCGAGGGCTGCGCGAGGCGCTCGGCGAGTAGGCGAGGGCTACCTGCCTTCCGCTGCCCGCACCACCATCCGGGCCTGCTCGCCCTCGGCGATGCGGGTGATCTCCTCTTCTTTATGGAGGCGGATCGCTTCTAGAGGGATGCTGACAGTCAGGCGCGTTCCCTGGCCGGGTGCGGAGTGAATGGCAAGCTCCCCCTCGACCAACGCGGCCCGTTCCTGAAGGTTGATCAACCCCAGGTGGCCCTCCCGCTGACGGGCTTCGGCCAGCGCCTGATTCACGTCGAACCCCACGCCGTTGTCAGCGATCTCCAGGATCAAGGTCTCATCCCGTACCCTCGCATTGACTGTCACCAGACTAGCCATAGCATGTTTGCGGGCGTTATTGATCGCCTCGATGCAGATCGAGAACAGGGTTTGGGTGGTCTGCTCGTCCAGCATCTGGTCAATGCCGTCCTCCACCCTCACCTCGACGTTCTGATCGTAGGTCTCCTTCATCCTGGTTGCAAGCTGTTCCAGCCCCGGCAGCAGCCCCTGGTCAAGCGCCTTGGGGCGCAGCTCAAACAGCATGTGGCGAATTTCCTTGGTCGTGCGGCGGGCCATGTCCTCGATAGCGTACAGTTCGTCCACGGCGGTTTCGGGCTTCTTCTCGATCAGCTTGCGGATGTAGTTGAGCCGCATAGTGATCGCAGCGATGCCCTGGGTAGGCCCATCGTGAAGCTCAGCGGCAAGCTGGGCGCGGGCATCGCGCTCGATCTGCACGATGCGGTCGCGTTCTTCGAGCAGGGCCGCGTACAGGCGCACGTTGTTCAGCGAGGCCGCCGCCTGATTGGCGACCGCGTGCAGCAGATCAACGTGCGTCTCCTGGAAGGCTTCGGCGCGAGCGCTCCCCAGGAGCATCACGCCATACAGTTCGTTTCCGCAGCGCAGCGGCAGGCACAAGGCCGTCCGGCAGGCGCGCAGACTCTCGAACAGGGCCATCTCAGGATCGCTGGCCGGCGCGTGGGAGAGGACTGGCTCAGAGGTTCGCAAGGCGCGATCAATCACCCCCGACTCCCCGTTGAGCACCACGCTTTGATCGAGCGGCGGGACGCTCATGCTGGCCCGTGCCACGCGCAGCACCGTTCCCGATGGGCGCTGCGGGGCATCGGCAAACAGCAGGATCATGGCAAACAGCGGCCCCGGCACACCCACCCGCTCCAGCGACTCTAGCCCGAAGTCCAGCGCCGAGGCCAGCACGCGCTTGGGGTCGAGCTTGGACGCGCTGAGGATGGCGGCCATCTCATAGATAACGTGCATGTACTCCCGCGCCAGCCGGGTGACCTGGTCGGCACGGCGGCCCCGGTCGCGCAGCCGCTCGCGCAACACCACCGTCTCGGCCTCGTCGCGGCTCATCAACGCAGCCAGCGGCCCGGCGGCAGGCAGGCCGGCCAGACCCAGCAGCAGGGTAGGCAGGTTGAGTTCGCTGAACCGCGCGTTACCGAGCTGGAGCGCCAGCGCAGCGAGCGCGATTCCCAACCCGGCCAGCAGACCTGCTATCCAGTCGAAGTAGAACCCGGTGACCGTCACCGGCACCAGCCCCGCCCATAGCAGCGCAGGATCGACTGCCGCCATCCCGGCCAGCGCCAGCAGCGCGTCCGTGCCGATGGCAAACAGCGCCCCCAGCTTGCTCCAGTGATCGCTGATCAGCAGGATGAGCACCGCTAGATTCGAGGCGATGGCCGAGGCACTGATGACCAGCACCAGGGAGCCAACCGGGCCTGCGGCGACCTCGGGGCGGAACAGGTAAACCAGCAGACCCGCCGGGATCACCCAGCGCAGGCCAAATAAAGCCCACTCACGGTGAGTGACCGGGGCGCGTTGTGTGAGGGACAGTCTTTCCATAGATAGGTCGCCAGCGCAGCGGAGCAGTCTGACGCCGCCGCTCATGCTTCGGCAGGCATCCTCTGAGGTTTTCTGGCTGCCATTATACCAGAGGATCACGAACTAAAAATGCGGCCTGCGCCCCCTCGCAAGAGCACACCCGCATTCCTTCATCCCCAGTGGGCGCGGAGGGGCTCGAACCCCCGACCTTACGGATGTGAACCGTACGCTCTGACCAACTGAGCTACGCGCCCCCGTTAGGCTCATTATAGCATCCCTGCGCAAGGCTGACAAGGCTGCCGCCGGGAAATGCGTCTCCTCCTGCTTGCTGAGAGGGATGCTCAGCGGATTTCGGAGGCGGCGGGCCGCCCTCCCATCGAGGTTGCGGCACGGACGGCGTTAACTATGGCCTGGGCCATCGCCTCTGCTGCGTAGGCTCCCACCAGGTTCACGTTCGCCCGCTTCCGGCCTGTCGCCAGCGCGAAGATCGTGTCCCCGTCGAACAAGGTATGCGCCGGGCGGATCGTCCGGGCCAGCCCGTTGTGCGCCATCTGAGCCACTTTGTTGACTTCCTCTTTGGTCAGCTTCGCATTGGTTGCCACTGCTCCGATCACCGTGTTACGGGTGGAAAAACGCAGTAGCCCCTTGCCAATCGGCGAGCGCATCGTTGCCAGCGTGTCGGCAAACTCCCTCCCGGCCAGCGGGCGGCGTGCTCCAGCGACGATCTGTCCGCTAGCCGGGTCGATCACGTCCCCGTAGGCGTTCACCGCCGCGATGGCCCCGATCACCAGCCCGCCGCCCAGATCGAGGCTGGTCGTTCCGATCCCGCTCTTGGTGGCGAAGCTCGGTCCGAACATCCAGCCGACGCACGCACCCGTGCCAGCCCCAACGCTTCCCTGCTTCACCGGGCCGTCGGAGGCGGCCTCACAGGCAGCGCGGCCCATCGCCGCATCGGGGCGCACCTTGGGATCGCCGATGGACAGGTCCATCAACACCGCCGCGGCGACAATCGGCACCCGAGCTACCACCGCATCGTAGCCGATGCCGCGCTCCTCCAGCCAGGCCATCACGCCGCCCGCCGCGTCGAGGCCGTAGGCGCTGCCGCCGGTGAGCAGCACGGCATGAACTTTCTCGACCAGATGC
The DNA here is from genome assembly GCA_034434995.1 of Anaerolineae bacterium. Lineage (GTDB taxonomy): Bacteria > Chloroflexota > Anaerolineae > Aggregatilineales > UBA3940 > DAOTYF01. Next base: position 9,918 of record DAOTYF010000060.1, on the reverse strand, counting down.
ATGGGGCGCAGCAGGTCCGTCTCGCGGGTTCCGGGTGCGCCGCCCCGCTGATCCACTCCCCCGACGGCCCCCTCCTCGCACAGCACGACGCTACAGCCTGTGATCGCGTCCGGGTTAGTGGCGTGCCCCACTTTGATGCCGGGCACATCCGTGATGGCGTGGTGGCGAGTCCGGGGCATAGGGCTTTCTCGGATGCAGAAACGCGCAGATCGGCACAGGATCAGGGCTAGTCGGGTGCGCTCTCGTCGCTCGGGCCGATCTCCAGCGTCTCGTTGAGCACTTCCTGAGCCTGATCCAGCAGGATTTCCGGCACCAGCACGTCGATCATGCCGAACAATCCCACTGTCATTGGCAGGACGCTGCCGCCTGATTCCTGCCTCAGCCGCGCCGGGATAGCCTGATCGTGCAGCCGGGCCAGCGCGATCTGCGCCTGGGCTGGGTTATAGACGGTAAGGGCGCATACCCAGGGCTGGTGCTCGTCGTTGCCCCGGCCCGACTCGCGCTCGCGGGCGGCCTGCACGGCGCGCGCCTGCCCACCGAATAGCCCAAATAGGTCGAGCACCCACCCATGCAGCATATTACTTCTCCGCCTAGGTGTTTAGCCGGAAGGATTTTCGGCCAAACCGTTGGTTTCACGGAAAGCCTTTCCGTGAAACGCCTAGCTGCTCAGAGCCATCAAGAGGTGGCCTTGGGGGCATAGGCGGGGAGCACCACCGTGAAGGTGGTGCCGCGGCCAGGTTGGCTTTCCATCCACACACGCCCGCCATGTGCCTCAATGATCTGTTGAACGATGCTCAGCCCCAGCCCCGTCCCTTCGTGCGTCGCGGCTACTTGCGCCGAGCGGTAGAACTTCTCGAACACCCGCGCCTGATCCTCGCGCGGGATGCCGATGCCAGTATCCGAGACGCTGATCAGTACCTGCCCCTCATTCGTGGAGACCTGCACCCGCACCTCACCGCCCTCCGGTGTGTACTTGAGGGCGTTGTCGATTAGGTTGGCGAACACCTGCCGCAGCCGGGCGGCGCTGCCCAGCACGGGGGGGGTTGCAACATCCGCCTGGAGTTCCAGCCGGATACGTTTCTGCTCGGCGCGGGCCTGATAGACCTCGATAGACTCGCGGGCGAGGCCGGTCAGGGATACTGGCTCGCGCTCGCGGTCCAGCCCTGCTTCGATCTTGCCGACCTCGAGCAGGTCGTTGATCAGCGCCGTGATGGATTGCACACTCTTCTTGATATTGGCAGCGAAACCCGCCTGTTCCGCATTCAGCCCGCCCGAACGGGCCATCAATTCGATGTAACTGAGGATCGCGGTCAACGGCGAGCGCAGGTCGTGGGAGACCATTGTCACCAACTCGCTCTTGATTCGATCCAGCTCTTTGAGGTGGGTGATGTCCTGCATCACCACCACGCGGCCCAGCCCCTCGATGCGGCTGACATGGGCGTTGAACGCCCGCCCTTCGAGGTACACCTCGCTGTGTGTGATGCGGCTTTCGGCCCGGCTTATCTCCAGCAGGTCGAGCAGCGAGCGGTTGTCGGTTACCTCGCGGATGGGCAGGCCGATGGCTTGCCTGGCGCTATCGGTCTTGAGAAACTCAGCCGCGAGGGGGTTGCACAGCGCCACCCGGTCTTCGGGGTCGATCAGCAGCACAGCGTCCTGAATCTGGTTCAGAATACGGTTGAGTTTGGCCCGTTCCGTGTCAGCCGCCTGGTAAAGCTGGGCATTGACGATGGCGATGGCCGCGTAGTCGGCCAGCGCCGTGATCGCGCCGATGGCCTGCTGAGAAAGATCAACGCCCCCACTGCGGTTGTGGACCCCCAGCACGCCGATTGCCCGGTCACCGACCCTCAACGGCACGTAGATCAGGCTGTGCACCAAGTAGGCCGTCTTGATCTTCTGCAGGCCCTCGCCACTGACCAGCAGCGGCTCGCCCGTGCTGACGACTCGACCAGCTAAGCTGTCGTCAACCTTGAGGCGCATGGATTGCAAGCCGTTCTGCAGGTTCTTGGCTGCGCGGACATACAGTTCGCCGGTCTCCGGGTCGAGCAGCATCAATGTGCCTTCTTCGGCCCCGGATAGGAACACAGCAGCTTCAACGACGCGGGCCAGGATTTGCTCCAGATCAAGCAGCGCCGTGACCGACTTGCCGACGGCGATCAACGTGTTGAGCACCTGCAGGCGACGCTGATCGGGCACGCCCGCTGGCAGCGTGCCGATGCGTGTCGCGCTCAGCACCCGCTGAATCGCCTCACGCAGCTCGATGGGATCGAACGGCTTGATGAAGTAATCCATCACCCCGGCCCGCAGGGCGCGCACAGCGATGTCCTCCGACCCCTCGGCAGTCATCAGGATAGCCGGGATGGTGTGGCCGCGCCGCCGCAATTCCTCCAGCATCGTCAGGCCGTCCATCTCCGGCATCGCCAGGTCGCTGAGGATCAGATCGGGGGGCGCGGCCAGGATCGATTCCAATCCTTCGAGGCCGTTGCGGGCACGGTCCACCACATAGCCCTCAGGCAGCAGGACGGTGTTGGTCAGGAAGTCCCGCATCTCGAGGCTGTCATCGACCACCAGGATGCGTTCGCCGCTCACGGCACGTCCCTTCAACGGAGGCGGATCAGAGTGCAGCGCACAGGCTACAGCGCATGGTCGTCCGGCGGGGAAAGCTCGTCAATCCGTCTCACCAGCGTATCAAGCTGGCGGTGCATCACGTCCACCGCAGCCTGCAGCCCTGCCGGGAGTGGCCCCATCTCACCGGTGCGGAACAGGTTCATATTGCCCAGCAGTTCTGTCAACGGACGGCGCAGCTCGCGTGCCAGATCGGCCACCCCGAAGCCACTCGCCGCATCACCGCCTTCAGCAACCCCGAAACCCTCCTCGGCAGCCTGGGTCTGGGCGGCCTCAAGCTGCTGTTGGAGCTGCTCGGAGTGGCGCTCCATTGCCGAGTACAGCCGGGCATTGGCCACCGCGATGGCGGCGTAATCCGCCAGGGCGGTCATGATGTCCTTCATGTGCGGCTCGAACTCTAGCCGGGTATTAGCGACCCACAGCACACCAATCGCCTGGCCCTGGAAGACCAGTGGCGCGTAGATCACGGCATAAGCGCCTTGCTGGGCCGGGCGGAACTTATCCAACCCCGCCCCGCTGCCCAGGTAGCTCTCCTGGGAATTCATCACCAGCGCCGCCAATGCGTCCTCGATAGGCTGGCCCATCTGCTCGATCAGGTTGCGGCTCAGGTTGTGGCCCGCGCGCACGATAAGCTGGTTGGTTTCGGCATCGCGCAGGAATAGCCCCGCCGACTCGGCCCGCGTCAGTTGCAGCGCCGCTCGCAACGCGCGGTCGAACGTTTCGGCGGGCTGGGCCAGTGCCGTCACCGACTTGCCGATGCTCATCAGCGTCTTCAGCTCGCGTAGGTGGCGTTCCGCGTCGTCGGCGGCGCGCTGGACTTCCAGCACCAGCGTCTCCCGCTCGCGCCGCAACCGGCCATCCATCAGCGCCCGCTCAACGACCTGGATGATCTCCGCCTCGCGGAAGGGGCGCACGACGTAATCCTTCGCCCCCAGCCGGAAGGCGTCCAGCGCGGCGCTCTCCTTGCCGCGATCTGCCAGCACGATGACTGGCACTTCCAGGGATTGGGCGTTCAGCGCTGCCAGGAAGTCTTGGCCGCTCAGCCCCTCGACATTCAGGTCGAGGATGATCGCGTCTGGCGCCGCATCCAGCACCATCGAGAGGGCGGTCCCGCCGTCTTCCGCTACCTCAACGAGGTAGCCAAACGGCTCCAGGGCAGCCTCAACGAGCATAGCCCGCTCGTTGGGGTCGCGGTCGATTACCAGGATTCGGTCTTTGTGTGTTTGCTCAGCCACTGTGCCCTCACACGACTCGGTTGAGAGTCTTGAACGCGCGGCAAAGGGTATCCCGGCAGCCCAGGATCAGTTTGGCGCGGCGAGCGCCACGCAGGTTACGGTGATGGCTCACGGCTCATTATACACGCGACAAGCGCGGACTCAAACTGGCAATCGTCTGCCACAGCGATGAGGATCACAGGCAAGGGCGCACTGCGCTCCTATGACGCCTCGCTGGCGGCAGGGTAACGTGCGCGGATGGTGACCGTCGTGCCCTTGCCTGGCGCGGACTGGATGTTCAGCTCGGCCCCGATCAGCGCGGCGCGCTCGTACATACCGATCAGTCCGTAGCGCCCGTTGTGAGATAGATCGGTGACGCGCCGGGGGGCCTTGAACCCGGCCCCGTTGTCACACACACACACGGATACCTCCTCCGGCTCGAAGCGGATGGATAGCCGGATGGAGCTGGCCTGGCTGTGCCGCCGGGCGTTATTCAGCGCCTCCTGAGCCACGCGGTACAGAGCGATCTCCTGCTCCGGGGAGAGGCGGCGCGGCGTGCCGTGCTTCTCAAACTGGACGCGGGCCGCCCCGCCCGTGCCAGGATCGGAGGCCAGCATTTCCAGCGCGGGGACTAGCCCCAGGTCTTCCAGATAGATCGGGCGCATGGCCCGGATGATGCGCCGCAGATCATCGATGGCCTGAGCGGTCATGGCACGCAGCTCGTTCAGCACCTCCGCCCCGCCGGGATCAGCGGTCAGATAGCGCCTGAGCACCTGCTCGCGGTGATCCAGCGCGATCAGGGCCTGGATGGTGTGGTCATGTAACTCGCGGGCCAGACGCAATCGCTCTTCTTCCTGGGCACGGGTGATGGCAGCGATGTAGTGGCGCATCACCTCCTGTGCTTGTTGAACCTGTCCGGCCATCTCGATCAGCGTCCGCTGGAGGCGCTGGATCTCCTCGATCCCCCCCACCGGGGCCTGGATGCTCTCAAAATCCCCCCCGGCCAGCCGCCCAGCGCGGGCTTCCAGGCGTTGCAGGGGCCGCACGATAGCACGGATGCCCAGCCACACCCCCAGCGCGGTGATTGCCAGCCCCGGCAGCAGCACCAGCGGCGCTGCCTGGGAGTAGCGCATCAGCGGGCTGACCATCTCGGCCCAGTGCTCCGTCTGCATGATGCTCCACTCCGTGCCCGGAACCGGCGCAAAGGTGGTGATCATGCGGCGGCCCGTTGCGTCGGTGTGATAGTCCGCCCCGCTCTCTCCACGCCGCGCTGCGCGGATGGGAGGGGCGTCCGGCAGCCTCGTTCCCACTTGCTGGGGATCGCTGTCGTAGATGACCAACCCATCCCGCGTGAGCAGCGTGAACGAGGCGCTCTCAGAAGTACGTAACCCGTCGAGCATCGTCGGCAGCCCCAGCGCCTGCAGGGAGGTCACGCCGATGGCCCGGATCGGCGCCCCCGCTGGCGGGGGGGTGGGGCTGAGCACGCTGGCGATCAGCGTTTGATTGCTGCCCGGCGCGACCACCGGCACCAAGATCGGGTTGCCGCCGGGTTGCGCTTGCTCCAGCGCCACGATCAGGTCGGGGTCAAGCGGGCTAGCTGTCTGCCAGGCCCGGAAGCGCGCCGATTCGGCCAGCAGCCGCCCATGCCCGTCGAATAGCGCCACCCCACCGTCGAACAGGATGTCCACCGGGCTGCCATCCCCCAAATTGGCCTGCGTCGCCAGCGCGGCCAGTATGGCCTCCTGGCGCTCCAGCCGCTCGCCGAGGCTGGCGGCTACCCCGCGCACCGCCTGTACGTCGTGCCCGGCTACCAGATCGCGCATGGTCAGTTGATGCAGGGTGACGCTGCCAAATGCCACCGCCATCAGCAGGATCAACAGCGGCAGCGCCAGGACAGTCAGCAGTTGCAGGGGCAGGCCGGTCGCAAACCCGGCTGGGTGGCGTTTCATGGCATCATCCCAGTCAGAGCCGTTCAGGCTGCGCTAAGGCATGGAAGAAGCGCGTGCCTTCTCTGGTGGGCTGCGCTCAATCGGGCAGCGCCAGCAGGCCAAGCTGCGCCGCCCGCACGACCGCCTCCGTTCGGTTGGTGACCTGGAGCTTCTCGAAGATGTTCCGCAGGTGACCCTGCACGGTTCGGTCGCTGATGCCCAATGCCAGGCCGATGGCCTTGTTGGTCAGGCCGCGTGCAGTCTGCGCCAGCACCTCCAGCTCGCGGGCAGTTAGTTCGGCAGGCGGCGCGGCTGGCTCTCCGGAGCCTGCCACCACCTTCATCAACCGCCGCACCACCACCGGATCGAGCACCGATTTGCCTTCGCACACGTCAAGCACCGCCTTGACGATCTCCCCTGACTCGGCGGTCTTCATCACGTAGCCGTTCGTCCCGGCCTCCAGCGCGGCCAGCAGGTAGGGATCGTCGTCGTAAGCGGTGAGGATCAGCGTGCCGACCGGGTAGCCCTGCTCCCGCACCCAGCGCACGACCTCGATCCCGCTGCGTTTGGGCATCTGGATGTCTAGCACAGCCACATCGGGTCGATGCGCCTCGATCAGCTCGATGGCCTGCTCGCCGTCTTCAGCCTCGCCCACGACCTCGATCTCGCCGCTCTCGACCAGGAAGTCGCGGATGCCCCGCCGCACCACCTGGTGATCATCAGCCAGGATCACGCGAATCGGTGTTTTGTCCACTCCCACACCTCCCTATCGTCTGGGTCTTCACCGGGACACGCCTATGCTGATCTTACCACGCTCTGCTAATGGCATTGCAAACACACGAACATCCGCCTGCTGGCTGGCAGCGTGCGGGAGAGAGGGCACTGTGGTCAGATAGTCGGCCCTGGATTCACAAGAGAGGCGGAGGGACGAAATGCGGGGAGGCTGTTAGCCCTGGCTATGGCACGATAAGGGCCTGCACCCACACGGTGACCTCAGGGCGGCGTGGGTCGTTGCTTTCCAGGATCGCCCCACGTCGCACCAGCCCGTGTCCGACCTCCGGTGCGCGGGGGCCGAGGGTCAGCTCTAGCAGAGCGATCCGGTTAGGGGGGATCACCGACGCGCTGAGGTCAGCGGTCAGGTAGTCGCAGGTGGTGTACAGGCGCGTCACGGTCAGCGGCGCTTGCCCGATATTGCGGATCGCAAAGGTATGTTGAACGTAGTCACCGACCTTGACTCGTCCGATGTGATGGAAGTCATCCAACAATTCAAGGACGGGCTGAGGGGCATCCGGCGGTAGGAAGGCGATAGTGGTCAGGTCGGAGCCGATCTCGTAGACTCCGTGCAACGGCTGGCCGTATACGATCTCTTCGGGCCGGTAGTGGGTAGCAGCCATCTGGCTGCTCAACCAGCGCCACAGGATGATCCCGGCCAGCGCCACGCTGACCAGAACGATCCAGGTCCATCGGTGGTTGGGGCTATGAGGGCGGGCTGTATCGTGCGGCATGGGGTGTCGATCCAGAACCTGCTTGTGCACCTAGTATGGTAGCCAAGCTGGCCCGGTGGAACCAGTGTCGTGTGGCGTACCTGCGGCCCGCCGAATGGCCTATCCGTTGCCCTGTAAGCCATCTGGCGTGCCCCGTTTCCGCCAATTGGCCCTCAGTGCGGTGGCCCAAACCGGAGCATAATACGGGTGGATAGGTCCGGTGGATGGGCCGGGCTGTGCTATACTATCCGCTGCGGAAGGTAACAATCTCCGGCAGGCTGCTCGTTATATTGACATGAGTCGGGTCGCCGGGGTCATTATCGAGCAATGCATCGCACGGACAAGGAAAGATTCAGATGGCATACGATACCCAAAAGAACATGATGGATGAGCAGCCAGAGGATGCCCCTGACGAGGATGTGATCATCATCAAGAAGTCGTGGCTGGTTGCCGCCGGCATCGGTCTGGGGGGGTTTGTGCTGGGCGCGCTGCTGGGATACTTCGCGTTTGGCTATGCCTACAACCGGGGAGTCGCTGACGATCAGGCCGCCCTGTTGCGGGCGGCTGGGCAGCAGGGCGTACAGGCTCCGCAGCCCACACAGCCGCCACAGCGCGTGAACGGCGTCAGCGTCGACGACGATCCCTTCCTCGGCCCGGAAGATGCGCCGGTGACTATCGTCGAGTTCAGCGACTTCCAGTGCCCGTACTGCAAGCGCTTCCGCGACCAGACCTTCGACGCTCTGCGGGAACAATACGGCGATCAGATTCGCATCGTCTACCGCGATTTCCCGCTCAGCAGCATCCACCCCGATGCGCAGAAGGCTGCCGAAGCAGGCGAATGTGCCGATGAGCAGGGGTTGTTCTGGGAGATGCACGATATCATCTACGCCAACCAGGTGGTCGGCCTGAGCGTGGATGCGTTGACGAGCTATGCCGAGCAGATTGATGGGCTAGATGTGGATCAGTTCGCCGAGTGCGTGTCAAGCGGCAAGTATGCCGAGGAAGTGGCCGCCGATCTGCGTGATGGCACTTCCTACGGCGTCAGCGGCACGCCGACCTTCTTCATCAACGGCTATCGCCTGGTCGGGGCGCAACCACTGGCTGCCTTCACCGCCCTGATCGACCAGGAGTTGCAAAACGACTAGGACGAATGTAGACTTAAACAGTCGCCAATTGTCGAGGAGATAGCCACCAGCCCGCCGGAGCGCTTGCCCCGGCGGGTTGGTTTGCTTCCGGGCAGGCGCAGGCTGGGCGCTCTGCTCCAAATAGGGCCCTCATACTTCCTACATCACTTCTACATATCTGGCCGATATGCTCCAACCAGCAAAATGTGGAATGGAGGTCACAAGATGAGAAAAGCATACCTTATTCTGGGCGGGTTGGCGCTGCTGGTGGGCGGCTTTGTGCTGGGCTGGTTGATCGAGGGGGGCTGGGGCCTTGGAATCCGGCCCTGGTGGTGGGGCCGCCACCTGTCTATAATGGGGGCCTGGGGCACGCCCTGGATGTTTGGCCTGGGCTGGTTGATAATGGCGCTGCTCTGGCTGGCCCCTGTCGGGCTGCTGGTGGCGCTGATTGTGCTGCTGGCCCGCCGCGCCTGATCGGCCCGTTGGCGCAATCGCAGCACCGGATTTATCCTCAGGGTGACACTATATCTTTGCACTTTTGGGCCCGGCAATTCATTGCCGGGCTAGGCGCACGCTGCGCGTGCGTCCAAGTCGGCTGGAAGCCGACTGTGCCCAGTCCCCACAGCGATGCGCAGCATCGCCGGGGACTTTGAGGCGAACCGAAGGGTCGCCCGTAGCCGGGCGATTTATCGCTCGGCAAGAAAAGCGCAAAGGTATAGCCATGGCTCAAAGGAAAGCGCCACTCCAGATTGGAAGCTGGAATGGCGCCTGGTATGCCCCCACCAGGAATCGAACCTGGGCCTCAGCCTCCGGAGGGCCGCGCTCTATCCGCTGAGCTATGGGGGCCGCGGTTGTTCCGGCAGTGATGGGTCACATTGTACCATGTTTTGGCTGGCTTGGCGATGATTTGGGCAGGCTTGGGACTGGCAGACACTCAGTTGAGCCGATCACATAGGGGGTTTGACAGGCGCGGGGAAAAACCCTATCATAGCGACATCTGAGCACGTTTATGGTGTATGTATAGCGTTTGTCGTATTTCACCCACGAGGAGATAGAAGCGATGCACTCAGGCGCCAGCTATCGACTGATCGTGCGGCGTGGTCCCCAGCCCAACCAACAGTACGAGCTGACCCGCGACACTATCACGATAGGCCGCGATATCACCAATGACATTGTCATCAACGATCCGGAGATCTCTCGGCATCATGCGCGGCTGGTCTATACCCCCAGCGGCTACGCGATTGAAGACTTACGCAGCACCAACGGGACGTTTGTAAACCGTCAACGCCTGTCTGGCCCGTTTCAGCTTACGAGCGGTGACCTGATCGGCCTGGGCGAGACAGTGACATTAGCCTACGAGGCTTTCGCGGCTAGCGACGTGGCTTCGACAGCGGTCGGGGGCGGTCGGCAGCCGATGGCTCAGGCGCGGCCCCCGATGGCCTACGCGCCCGCGCCTCCTCCCGCCTATGCGCCTGAGGAAGAGGACTATCCTCCTGATCGCAGCCGCTGGATCGTTATCGGTTGCGGTGTGCTCACCCTATTGTTC